>NZ_JBEXSH010000607.1:0-5616 GCF_040613555.1 Streptomyces sp. NPDC006265 | reverse complement strand
GTGATCTGCTGGGAACCGACCCAGATGGAGTCGATGCCTCGGATGATGTAGAGCGTGCCGAGGGTGACGACGAGCGCGGGCACCTGGCCGAGGCTGACGAGCAGTCCGTTGAGCAGTCCGAAACCGATGCCGAGCAGGACCGCCAGGGCGATCGCCACGACGGAGTCGCCCCCGCCCTGGAGATACGTTCCGGCGGCGAACGCGCTGATGCCCAGGGTGGATCCGACGGACAGGTCGACGTTGCGGGTGATGACGACGAGGGACTGGCCGGTGGCGACCAGGACCAGGATCGTCGCGTTCAGCAGCAGGTCCTTGATGCCCTGTTCGGACAGGAACTCGCTGTTGCCCGCCTGGGTGACGCCGATCATCACCAGGAAGACGAGCAGGATGGCGAGTTCGCGCATCTTGAAGACGCGGTCGACCAGCCGGGTGCCGCTCGACTTGGGTGCGTCGGCCACGGGGGCTTCTTGCGGGGTGACGACCGTCATGCGGCGGCCCTCCCGGTGGCTGCGGCCATCACGGTTTCCTCGGTGGCGTCGGAGCGTGGGATCTCGGCGGTGAGCCGGCCCTCGTGCATCACCAGCACGCGGTCGGCCATGCCGAGGATCTCGGGCAGGTCGGAGGAGATCATCAGGACGGCCACGCCGTCGGCGGCCAGCTGGGACAGCAGCCGGTGCACCTCGGCCTTGGTGCCGACGTCGATGCCGCGGGTCGGCTCGTCGACGATCAGCACCTTCGGGCCGGTGGCCAGCCACTTGGCGAGCACGACCTTCTGCTGGTTGCCGCCGGAGAGCGTGTTGACCGTGTCGGCGATCCGGGCGTACTTCACCTGGAGCCTGACGGCCCAGTCGAGGGAGCGGCTGCGCTCGGCGCCGCGGTCCATCAGCCCGCCCTTCACGGTCGTGCGCAGCCCGGTGAGCCCGATGTTCCGCTCGATGGACATGTCCATCACCAGGCCCTGGGCGCGCCGGTCCTCCGGGACCAGGGCGACTCCGGCGGCCATGGCGGCGGAGGGCGCACCGTTGAGCAGGGCCTTTCCGTGGACGGAGACCTCGCCGGCGTCCCGGCGGTCGATGCCGAACACCGCTCGGGCGACCTCGGTGCGCCCGGCGCCGACGAGCCCGGCCAGGCCGACGATCTCGCCGTGCCGGACCTCGAAGGAGACGTCGGTGAAGACCCCCTCGCGGGTCAGCCGGCGCACGCTCAGGGCGACTTCGCCGGGCTTCACGTCCTGCTTGGGGTAGAGCTCGTCGAGGTCGCGGCCGACCATGCGGCGCACCAGGTCGTCCTCGGTCATGCCCTCCAGGGGCTCACTGGCGATCCAGGCGCCGTCGCGCAGGGTGGTGACCCGCCGGCAGATCTCGAAGATCTCCTCCAGCCGGTGGGAGATGAACAGCACCGCCGCGCCCTGGTCGCGCAGGGTGCGGACGACGCCGAAGAGACGGGCGACCTCGCTGCCGGTGAGGGCGGCGGTCGGCTCGTCCATGATCAGGACGCGGGCGTCGAAGGAGAGCGCCTTGGCGATCTCGACGATCTGCTGGTCGGCGATGGACAGACCCCGGGCGGGCCGGTCGGGGTCGAGTTCGACACCGAGGCGCTTCATCAGGGCGGCGGTCGCGTTGCGGGTGGCCTTGTGGTCGATCCGGCCGAGGGCGCGGCGCGGCTGGCGGCCCATGTAGATGTTCTCGGCGATCGACAGGTCGGGGAAGAGCGTGGGCTCCTGGTAGATCACGGCGATACCGGCGTCGCGGGCGTCGCCGGGTCCGTGGAAGGCGACGGGCGCACCGTCGAGCAGCACCTGGCCGGCGTCCGGGCGGTGCACTCCGGCGAGCGTCTTGATGAGGGTGGACTTGCCGGCACCGTTCTCACCGGCGAGTGCGTGCACCTCCCCGGGGAACAGCTCCAGGGAGACGTCCCGCAGTGCACGGACCGCGCCGAAGGACTTGGAGACGTCCCTCAGCGCGAGAACCGGGGCCGGACCCGTGGTGGACGGGTGGGTCATGAGGGCTCCTCGACGACGCCGGCGGGTCGGCCCTCTCGGCGTCGTGAAAGGTTTCAACTGGATTGCCGGGACGTTAGGCGGGCCGCGCATGTCACGTCAATGGGTTCCGGTCGAAAAAGTTTCGAGGACAGAAGGTCACGTACGAGTCACGGGAATCCGTCTCGGCCGGAGGGGTTGACACCCCTTCGGAGGGCCCATAGCTTCGCGTCCTGAATCGTTTCATTCAGTGGTCGACACGACCCGATGTCACAGGAGCCTGACGTGACCGAGCTCGCCGCGGCGAAGGCCGCTCTCAAGACACAGGCCGTCGAGACACCGTCGTGGGCCTACGGGAACTCGGGCACGCGGTTCAAGGTGTTCGCGCAGCAGGGTGTGCCGCGCACCCCGTTCGAGAAGCTGGACGACGCGGCGAAGGTGCACGAGTTCACCGGCGTCGCCCCGACCGTGGCCCTGCACATTCCGTGGGACAAGGTCGACGACTACGCGGCGCTGGCCAAGCACGCCGAGCAGCGGGGCGTGAAGCTCGGGGCGATCAACTCCAACACCTTCCAGGACGACGACTACAAGCTCGGGAGCATCTGTCACCCGGAGGCCTCCGTGCGGCGGAAGGCCGTGGATCATCTGCTGGAGTGCGTCGACATCTTGGACGCGACGGGCTCGGCGGATCTGAAGCTGTGGTTCGCCGACGGGACGAACTATCCCGGGCAGGACGACATCCGCGGGCGGCAGGACCGGCTGGCCGAGGGGCTCGCCGAGGTCTACGGGCGGCTCGGGGACGGGCAGCGGATGCTGCTGGAGTACAAGTTCTTCGAGCCGGCGTTCTACACGACGGATGTGCCGGACTGGGGTACCGCCTACGCCCACTGCCTGAAGCTCGGGCCCAAGGCGCAGGTCGTCGTCGACACGGGGCATCACGCGCCGGGGACGAACATCGAGTTCATCGTGGCGACGCTGCTGCGCGAGGAGAAGCTCGGGGGGTTCGACTTCAACTCGCGGTTCTACGCGGATGACGACCTCATGGTCGGGGCGGCCGATCCGTTCCAGCTGTTCCGGATCATGTACGAGGTGATTCGGGGCGGGGGGTTCTCGCCCGACGTCGCCTTCATGCTCGACCAGTGTCACAACATCGAGGCGAAGATCCCGGCGATCATCCGGTCGGTGATGAACGTGCAGGAGGCCACAGCGAAGGCGCTGCTGGTCGATGGTGACGCGCTGGGGGCGGCGCAGCGGGCGGGGGATGTGCTGGAGGCGAACGCCGTGGTGATGGATGCGTACAACACGGATGTGCGGCCTCTGCTGCGTGAGGTGCGGGAGGAGATGGGGCTGGATCCCGAGCCGCTGGCCGCGTATCGGCGGTCCGGGTGGGGTGAGCGGATTGTTGCCGAGCGGGTCGGTGGGCAGCAGGCGGGGTGGGGTGCGTAGGCGTCTGCCGAGATCTGCTGTCTGCGGGGTGCGGGCCGGCTGTGGCTGGTCGCACCGTTCCCCGCGCCCCTGAGTGATTCATCCGCCGTCCCTTGAAA
Source organism: Streptomyces sp. NPDC006265 (assembly GCF_040613555.1). Taxonomy (NCBI): domain Bacteria; kingdom Bacillati; phylum Actinomycetota; class Actinomycetes; order Kitasatosporales; family Streptomycetaceae; genus Streptomyces; species Streptomyces sp. NPDC006265. The sequence goes on along the minus strand of NZ_JBEXSH010000607.1, from coordinate 2,094 downwards.
GGAACTCGTGAACATGGCGCTCCATCCCGAGGCCGCTGCTCTGCTCGCTCGGTCGCACCGGCTTGGCTCCGATCCCCGTAACACCAACTACGCCGGCGGCAACGCCTCCGCCAAGGGGACCGAGACCGACCCCGTCACCGGCGGTGACGTCGAACTGATGTGGGTCAAGGGGTCCGGCGGTGATCTCGGGACGCTGACCGAGGCCGGGCTCGCCGTGCTGCGGCTGGACCGGATGCGGGCGCTCGTGGAGGTGTACCCGGGTGTCGAGCGCGAGGACGAGATGGTCGCCGCGTTCGACTACTGCCTGCACGGGAAGGGCGGGGCCGCTCCGTCCATCGACACCGCCATGCACGGGCTGGTGGAGGCCGCACACGTCGATCATCTGCACCCGGACTCGGGGATCGCGCTCGCGTGTGCCGCCGACGGGGAGAAGCTGACCGCCGAATGCTTCGGGGACAGCGTGGTGTGGGTGCCGTGGCGGCGGCCCGGTTTCCAGCTGGGGCTGGACATCGCCGCCGTGAAGGAAGCCAATCCGCAGGCCATCGGCTGCATTCTCGGCGGGCACGGGATCACCGCCTGGGGTGACACCTCCGAGGAGTGCGAGCGGAACTCGCTGCACATCATCCGGACCGCCGAGAAGTTTCTCGCCGAGCGGGGGAAGGCCGAGCCCTTCGGGCCGGTGATCGAGGGGTACGCCGCGCTCCGCGCCGGAGAGCGGCGGGAGCGGGCCGCCGCGCTCGCCCCGTACGTGCGGGCCCTCGCCTCGCAGGACCGGCCCCAGGTCGGGCACTTCAACGACTCCGGCGCCGTGCTCGACTTCCTCGCGAGCGCGGAGCACCCGCGGCTCGCCGGGCTCGGGACGTCCTGCCCGGATCACTTCCTGCGGACCAAGGTGCGGCCGCTGGTGCTGGACCTGCCGCCGAGCGCGCCGCTCGACGAGGCGATCGCCCGGTTGAAGGAACTGCACGCCGAGTACCGCGAGGAGTACGCCGCCTACTACGAGCGGCACGCAGAGCCCGGCTCCCCCGCCATGCGCGGCGCCGACCCGGCGATCGTGCTGGTGCCGGGCGTGGGCATGTTCTCCTTCGGCAAGGACAAGCAGACCGCCCGGGTCGCCGGCGAGTTCTATGTGAACGCCGTCAACGTCATGCGCGGGGCCGAGGCCGTGTCCGCGTACGCGCCGATCGAGGAGTCCGAGAAGTTCCGGATCGAGTACTGGGCGCTGGAGGAGGCCAAGCTGCAGCGGATGCCGAAGCCCAAGGCGCTGGCGACCCGGGTGGCGCTGGTGACGGGTGCCGGCAGCGGCATCGGGAAGGCCATCGCGCACCGGCTCGTGGCCGAGGGCGCCTGTGTGGTCATCGCCGATCTCGACGCGGACAACGCCGAAGCCGTCGCCGAGGAGCTGGGCGGACCCGACAAGGCCGTCGCCGTGACGGTGGACGTCACCTCCGAGGAGCAGATCGCCGAGGCCTTCCGGGCCGCCGTGCTGGCCTTCGGCGGAGTGGACCTCGTGGTCAACAACGCGGGCATCTCGATCTCCAAGCCGCTGCTGGAGACCTCCGCCAAGGACTGGGACCTCCAGCACGACATCATGGCGCGCGGCTCCTTCCTGGTGTCGCGGGAAGCGGCCCGGGTGATGATCGCCCAGGAGCTGGGCGGCGACATCGTCTACATCGCCTCGAAGAACGCCGTGTTCGCCGGTCCCAACAACATCGCCTACTCCGCCACCAAGGCCGACCAGGCCCACCAGGTGCGGCTGCTCGCCGCCGAGCTGGGCGAGCACGGCATCCGGGTCAACGGGATCAACCCGGACGGTGTCGTGCGCGGCTCGGGCATCTTCGCCGGCGGGTGGGGAGCCAAGCGGGCCGCCGTGTACGGGGTGGAGGAGGAGAAGCTGGGTGAGTTCTACGCCCAGCGGACCATCCTCAAGCGCGAGGTGCTCCCGGAGCACGTCGCCAATGCCGTCTTCGCGCTGACCGGCGGGGACCTCACCCACACGACCGGTCTGCACATCCCGGTCGACGCCGGCGTCGCGGCCGCCTTCCTGCGATGAGCGCGGCTGTGAAGTCCTACGGCGCGGTCGACCTCGGCGCG
>NZ_JBEXSH010000606.1:0-5616 GCF_040613555.1 Streptomyces sp. NPDC006265 | reverse complement strand
GTCGGCGGCACCTGGGCGATGGAGCTCACCACCCAGGTGATGCAAGCGTGTACGGACGCGCTGGCAGCCGGGCTGAGCGGGGATTCCGCCGCAGCGGAAGCCATCCGGCGGCTGCAGGCCGCGGTCCTCCCGGTCGGGCGTACCGAACAGGAGCTGACCGCCTACGGGGCGATGGCCTACACCCCGCTCGGAGCACAGCCCGACATGGCGGCGGCCTTCATCCCCGAGCACGTCGATGTCGACGCCATGACCAGTCTGCTGCTGGCGTGGCTGCCGTCGCTGAAGTCCGACTGGGGCGACGCGCCGCTGATCGAGATCCCGACCGCCAACGCCGTGCTCAACATCCTGGTGGAGATGACCTCACGCGACCGGAATCCGCCGTTCCTCGTGCGCGCGGAGCCGGCCCGCGTGCAGTCGTTGCTCAGCGCGCAGGTGCTTGAGGGGAACGACCTGGCCGCGATGGCCGCGGTGTCCTTGCTGGCTGCCCTGCGACACGTCGATCTCGAACCCGCCGAGGGCCCGGGGCTCATCGACGTGGTGGAGACCGCGCTGCTGCGGGACGGGCAGGTCGGCGAGGCGGCGCTGGACTGCGTGCGGTCACTGCAGCGCGTGCGCGGTGGCTCGCTGGCCGGAATGCTGCTCGACCGGATCGCGGCCACCCGTAACGAGTCGGTCGCCCAGGGCCTGGCCGGACTCGCCGCCGCCTACGCCCAGTCCCCCTCCTGCCCCTCCGCCGATCAGCGGAGGATCCGTCTGGCGCTCACCAAATTCCCGACGGAGCAGGGCTGGTGTCACGGAGTGCGCCTGGAAGGCTCCGGTTCGACGGACGACCCCGTCGTCCAGGTGGCCGGCCCGGACCGTCGGACCGCGGTGCGACGCTTGCTGCGCGGAGGAGACTGACCGGCGCCGATCACATGAACAGTCCTCGCGTCATCCGGAGTTGTGCACCGAGCGGTCACCCTTGACACCGGCCAGGAACGATGCCCAGGGGCCTGCGGCGAACAGGAGTATCGGGCTGTGGGAGAGCTTGCTGTCGCGGACCGGGACTGTGTCGGGGTGGTCGTCGGAGACCTCCAGGCAGTTGGTCTGCCCCCCATCGCTGTAGGACGACTTGCGCCACACCGCGGTGCTGAGGTCGAGAGTTCGGTTCATGATCTGCACTCCTCCAAGAGACGTTTGATGAACACTGTCGACGCCTCCGGAGTCAGCGCCGCGTCCCTGACGAGATCGTAGGACCAGCGCAAGGACAAGACCTTGTCCGGGTCGTCGATCAACTCGCCGAAGCTGTTGCCTTCCACGTAGGCAACAGGGTCTCCGACTCGTTGCCACAACAGCGTGAGGTGGCTGTTCATCAGGTCGTGCACGCCTGCCGCGTGAGGCAGTACCTGAAGGGCGACCGATGGCAGCTCGGCCGCATCCATCAAGCGCGACAACTGGTCGGTCCACACCTTCGCATCGGGCACGGGACGTCGAAGTGCCCCCTCGTCAAGGATCACGCGAATGCTGGGCGCCGGGTCGCGGTACAGCAGCTCCTGCCGCCCCATGCGCAAGGTCACCTGTTCCTCGATCTCCTCGGTGTTGCCAGCCGTTGTCTGGGCTCTGGACAACCCTGACAACACCGTGCGGGCATAGTCCTCTGTCTGCAACAGTCCAGGCACCGCCAGCTGGAACATCCACATGACGCGAGCCGTCGCTTCCAGCTCCATGAACGCCTTGTACTTGTCCTTGATGACCTCCTTGCGCGCGTCCCGCCACAGGCGAAGAAGCAGGTCACCGGACTCGTAATAGCTGTCGAGGTCCTCCATGACCGACCGCTTGGAAAGCCGCTCCCCCTTCTCCAAGCGGAAGAGATAGCTCTTGTCGTACGCCGTCTCCGCCGACAACTGCGCAAGCGTCTTGCCTGCTTTCTCCCGCAGGAACCGCAGCGTCCGTCCGAGCTCAGCTCGCCTCGACTCCCGCTGTTCGTCAACGAATTCGCCCATGTCACCCCTCCCCGTTGTCTGGCGCCCAGACAACGCCGGCCCTCTTCCAGAGCGTACGCGCGAGCCGTAACCATGGAGGCACGAACGGTGATCACCGCTCGTCAAACCCCCTGCCTGCTCCCCGAAGGGACACCCATGCGCCTGCGCCTGCTCCCCGCAGAACTCTGCGCATCACTGCTCCTCACCCTCGTGCGACTCCTGCTGCCCGCCCGAGGGCGGCATCGAGCAACCGCGCCGCCGACCCTGCGGCCACTTCCCCCACGCCCCCTCCCCCTGGAGCCCCTCACCATGGACACCCCCCTGGTCCGCCCTTACCTCGACTCCCTGGAGGTCTACGCATGAGGCTGCTCCCCTGGACCGGCTCCGACGGCAAGCCCTGCTACCTCAGCACCGACGGCCCCGACAGCCTGCTCTCCCGGCTCGCGGACGATCTGGAAGCCGCTCAGCTGGCCTCCGCCGAGCAGGTGGCCGCGGGTGCCGGAGCCGTACTGGACGACCCCGAGGCCGGTGAACGCGCCGTGCGTTTCGCTCTCACCCGGGCCGTGGAGTCCTTGGCGGACGTGCTGCGGATCGCCGTCAGTCGCAGCACTGGCACCCGATAAAGCGGGATATCCTTCCCCGCTCCCTGTCAATGTCCTGTCATACCCATCAGTAGCGCACACTCCTGCCTCTGTTCTGACATCTTCATCGCCGTCACAGAACGACAAGCAGGAGTGAGCCCCCCACATGCGTCTCATCCGCACGTCAACTCTCAGGAAATGCGGCGTAGTTGCCGCCTCTCTCGCCCTCGCCACCGCCGGTCTGCTGACCGGCGCGGGGACCGCCGCCGCCGGGCCCGCCGGGGCGACCAACATCCGGGGTGTGGATCCCGGGGACACCGACCTCATGATCGAGCGGCTCTGCAGCCAGGAGACGAGCCTCACGGGCGTGTACGGCGCCCTCAACGTCGACACCGGTGAGTTCAAGACCCAGGACGAGTACCTGCGGGACGTCTTCGGGCTGTGGAAGCCCGCCGGGCCCTGGGAGCTGTTCCGCGGCTGGTGCGGGTACGCCGAGGCCTCGACCTGGTCGATCAAGGGCGACACCGTCCGCACGTCCCGGTGGATCGGGAACAAGGGATCCGCCGACGACAAGGAGACCTTCGTCAGCAGCTACAGCACCAAGACGTTCGCGAAGAAGAGCGTCGGCGGCTCCATCAGCCTCTCCCTCGCCAAGAGCATCTTCAGCGGAACCGTGGGCGGCAGCGCCGGCTACGAGTGGGGCTGGGAGAAGGAGTCCAGGTTCGAGACCCGGAGTGAGAAGACCATTCCGCCGTGCCGGCAGGTCGCCGTGACCTGGACGCCGTACCAGCGCGTGGTGCGTGTGAACCCGATCTTCCACGTCGAGGACTACCAGTGGGACAAGGGGAACGGGGAGCGGACCGTGCACAGCTGGCGGGACCGGGGCTACCAGACCGTCTACTCCCACGGGTACTACATCGACGGGATTTCCGACAAGCTCCTGCCGAGCGGCCGGCCGGACGGCCGTGAGGACAAGATCGAGGAGAAGCTCGACCCCAAGTCCTGCGTGAAGTAGGGCGCGTACTCCGGCAACCTTTCCGTGTGGGGCGGCGACTGATCGGCGGTCATTCCCCCACACGGAACGGATCGCCGCATGAGTGAGCCGCGCAGCACAGCCCAGCACCGTCGTCGCAGAAGCCGTACCGCCCTGGCGGTCGGGGTCCCCCTGGCCCTGACCGCCGCCGGCACCTTCGCCTACGGCGGCGACCTCGGCGTCCTGGGCTCGACCGCACTGCAGGCCTCCGCCGCCGCCCCCGCCTGGGCCGCCGACACCGCCGACGGGTTCGCCTCCGTCAACTCCCTCGGGCAGAACGGGACGTACGGCGGACACGGTGGCCAGATCGTCACCGTGAAGACGCAGGCGGAGCTGGAGAAGTACGCCACCGCGAGCCGGCCGTACGTCATCGTCGTCGCCGGGACCATCGCCATGAACCCGGTCGGCAAAGAGATCAAGGTGCAGTCCGACAAGACCATCGTGGGCCGCGGGACCGCCGGGCACATCGTCGGCGGCGGGTTCTTCCTCGGCCAGGGCGTGCACAACGTGATCATCCGGAACCTGACCATCCGGGACACGTACCAGGGTATCTGGAACGACAAGGAGCATGACTTCGACGCGATCCAGATGGACGGCGCCCATCACGTGTGGATCGACCACAACGATCTGCGGCACATGGCCGACGGGCTCATCGACGTCCGCAAGGACAGCACGAACGTCACCGTCTCCTGGAACAAGCTGAGCGACAACAACAAGACCTTCGGCATCGGCTGGACCGAGAACGTCAAGACCGACATCACGATCCACCACAACTGGATCCGCGAGACCGAGCAGCGCAACCCCTCAACGGACAACGCCGCCCACGCGCACCTCTACAACAACTTCCTGGAGGACGCGCCGAACACGAACATCGGCTCGTCGTACGGGAACTACTCGCGCGGCTCGACCAAGATGGTGCTGGAGAACTCCTACTTCCAGGGCATCAAGAACCCGGTGATCAAGGACAGCGGCGCCTCGATCGTGCAGCGCGGCAGTGTCTTCTCCGGCACCAGCGGGCGCAACGAGAGCGGCGGGAGCGCCTTCGACCCGAAGGCCTCCTACCCGTACACGCTCGACCGGGCCACCGATCTCCCGTCGATCCTCAGGTCCGGTGCCGGGCCGCGTGGTTCGATCGGGACCGCTGCCGTCTCCACCAGGGCAGCGGCCGCCACCACCCTCACCGTCGCCCGGGACGGAAGCGGCCAGTACCGCACCGTGCAGGCCGCGGTGAACGCCGTACCGGCGAACAACCCCTCACGCGTGGTGATCGCGGTGAAGCCGGGGACGTACCGGGAACTGGTGAAGGTGCCCTCCAACAAGCCACACGTCACCATCCAGGGCACCGGCGGAAGCCGCAAGGACACCACGATCGTCTACAACAACGCCTCCGGTACGCCCAAGCCCGGGGGCGGCACGTACGGCACGGGCGGCAGCGCCACCGTCGCCGTCGAGGCGGACGACTTCCAGGCGCGCAACCTGACCATCTCGAACGACTTCGACGAGAAGGCCAACCAGTCCCTCAACGGGCATCAGGCCGTCGCCCTGCGGACCGCCGCCGACAGGGTGTTCCTGGACGGGATCATCGTCAACGGGGACCAGGACACCCTGCTGCTCGACACCGCGTCGAAGGACCGCCTCGGCCGGGTCTACGTCGCCAACTCCTACGTCATCGGCAACGTCGACTTCATCTTCGGCCGTGCCACGGCCGTCGTCGACAAGTCCGTCATCACGCTGAAGAAGCGCTGGAACGGCACCTCGGCCGGGTACGTCACCGCGCCGAGCACCGCGGCGAACCGCAAGGGCTTCCTGATCGCCAACTCCACGGTGAACGGCGATGTGTCGGCCGGGAGCTTCTACCTCGGCCGGCCCTGGCACGCCGGCGGGGACGCGTCCCTCGACCCGCAGACCACCGTCCGCAACACCAGCCTGAGCAACGCGATCAAGTCGGCCCCGTGGACCGACATGAGCGGGTTCTCCTGGAAGGACGACCGGTTCGCCGAGTACAAGAACTCCGGCGCGGGGGCGGGCTCGGCGAGCTCGA
>NZ_JBEXSH010000605.1:0-5625 GCF_040613555.1 Streptomyces sp. NPDC006265 | reverse complement strand
TGGGCAGCGATGTGTGCAGCGTGTCGGCGGCAGTGCTGAGCCTCCTCGAACACGCCGCCCCCGTTCAACCCTCGGCCGCCGACACTCCACTGCCCGGCCCCGAGGCCGAGGGCGAACCGGAGGGCCGCTTCTGGTCGGCGCGGCGCGTCCCCGCCGGCATCGTCACCCTGCTGCTCCTGGGCCTCACCGGGCTGTTCCTCTATGACATCGTCTCCGTGCGCGCCGGCCGGCCCGGCATGTACTGGCGCCGGGAACTGGCCGAGCAGCTCGCCGAACGGCCCCTGGACGACACCTGGGTGCTCGTCGGCGCCGGGGTCGCCGCAGTCCTCGGCCTCTGGCTGCTGATCCTGGCCGCCACACCGGGCCTGCGGGCCGTGCTCCCGATGCGGCGCAGGCACGTCGGCGTACGCGCCGGACTGCACCGGGACGCCGCCGCCACCGCGCTGCGGGACCGGGCCATGGAGGTGCCCGGCGTGCAGGCGGCACGGGTACGGGTGCGCCGGAGGCGGGCGGACGTCCGTGCCGTGTCGCACTTCCGTGAACTGGACCACGTACGGACCGAGCTGGACGACGTGCTCGCCGACGCGGTCGGGGGGCTGGGGCTGTCCCGGCCGCCCTCGCTGTCGGTGCGCGTCCGGCGGCCCGGCCGGAAGGGGTGAGACCGTGCTCAGGATCGTCAACCGCGTGTTCCTCGGCCTGGTGGGCCTGGTCCTGCTGGTGCTGGGAGGCTCCGTCCTGGCCGTCGGCCTCGGCGCCCCGGTGCCCTCGTGGTGGATCCACGACAGCAAGCACGACGTGCTGCTGAGCAACGCCGAGCGCACCCGCTGGCGCGACGACGGCTGGTGGTGGCCGGTCGTGATCGCCGTCCTCGCGGCCCTGCTGCTGCTCGCCCTGTGGTGGCTCGTCGCGGTCCTGCGCCGGCGGCGCCTGGCCGAGGTCCTCGTCGACACCGGCGACGGCGAGGGCGCGCTCCTGCGCGGCCGGGCCCTGCAGAACGTCCTCACCCAGGAGGCGGCCCACATCGACGGCGTCGGCGGAGCGCACGCGCACCTGAAGGGCCGCCGCGCCGCCCCCGAGGCCCACGTACGCCTCGCACTGGAGCCGCACGTGGACCCGGGAACGGCACTGAACGACTTCGCCACCGGCGCCCTCACCCATGCCAAGGCGTCGGCGGGCCTCGCCACACTCCCGGCAGAGGTGAGACTGAAGGGCGTCAAGCACGGTGCCGAACGGGTGAGTTGAGCACGGGTCGTGTGCGACCCGTCAGAACCCGTGCCGCGCTCCACCGTCGACCGGCACCATGACCCCGGTCAGATAGGAAGCCGCCGGCGACATCAGGAACGCCGCCACCCGCCCGAACTCCCCCGGAGCCCCGTACCGCCGCAGCGGAATCCGCGACTCCGACGCCGCCCGGGTCGCCTCGGGATCCGCCGACAACGCGTCAAGCTGCCGTACCCGGTCGGTGTCGATCCGCCCGGGCAGGACACCGACCACCCGGATGCCGCGCGGCCCCAGTTCGTCGGAGAGCGACTTGGCGAACCCGGCCAGCCCCGGCCGCAGCCCGTTGGAGATGGTCAGGCCCGGGATCGGCTCGTGGACCGACCCGGACAGCACGAAGCCGATGACGCCACCGGCCTCCATGTCGGCGGCGGCGGCGCGGGCCAGCCGCACGGCACCGAGGAACACCGACTCGAACGCCGTCTGCCACTGCTCGTCCGTGTTGTCCGCGACGAACCCGGCCGGCGGGCCGCCCACGCTGACGAGCACGCCGTTGAAACGGCCCCAGTGCTCCCGCGCGGCCGCGATCAGCCGGGCCGCCGCCTCCGGGTCGGCGTTGTCGACGGCGACCCCGACCGCGTTCGGTCCCAGCTCGGCCGCCGCTTCGGCGACGGTCTTCTCGTCCCGCCCCGAGACGACCACCTTCGCCCCGTCCGCGACGAGCTCACGCGCGGTGGCGTTGCCGAGGCCCCGCGTGGCCCCGGTGACGACGTACACCCGGTCCTTCAGTCCAAGATCCATGGTCCCTATCCTGCCCCGTCCTCACCGAACAGGGCGAGGGCGGTGTTCACCAGCCCGATGTGGCTGAACGCCTGCGGGAAGTTGCCGAGGTGCCGGCCCGTCATCGGGTCGTACTCCTCGGACAGCAGCCCGACGTCGTTGGCGAGTCCCGCCAGCCGCTCGAACAGCTCACGGGCCTCCTTCGTGCGACCCGTCATGTACAGGGCGTCGGCGAGCCAGAACGAGCACACCAGGAAGGCGCCCTCGCCGCCGGGCAGTCCGTCGACGTCCGCGTCGTCCGTGGTGTAGCGGCGCAGGAAGCCGCCGTGGGTCAGCTCTTCGCGGACGGCGTCGATCGTGCCGATCACCCGCGGATCGTCCGGGGGCAGGAATCCCACGCGCGGGATGAGCAGCAGCGCGGCATCCAGTTCGCGCGAGCCGTAGAACTGCGTGAAGGTGTTGCGTTCCGGGTCGTAGCCCTTCTCGCACACCTCCCGGTGCACCTCGTCCCGCAGCGTGCGCCAGCCGTCGAGGTCGCCGTCCAGCTCCGGATGGCGCTCCAGGGTGCGCACGGCACGGTCGGCGGCCACCCAGACCATCACCTTCGAGTGCACGAACTGGCGCCGGCCGCCGCGCACCTCCCACAGTCCCTCGTCCGGCTGCTGCCAGTGGGTCCGCAGGAAGTCCAGCAGGGCTGTCTGCAGCGCCCACACATCGGGCTGGGCGGACAGGCCCGACTCGCGGGCGAGCGACAGGGAGTCCATGACCTCGCCGTAGACGTCCAGCTGGAGCTGCTTCACGGCGTCGTTGCCGATGCGGACGGGGGCGGACCCGACGAAGCCGGAGAGCCACGGCAGCTCGAACTCGGGCAGCCGTCGCTCGCCCGCCACGCCGTACATGATCTGCAGATCCGCCGGGTCGCCGGCGACGGCGCGCAGCAGCCAGTTCCGCCAGGCCTCCGCCTCCTCCTGGTAGCCCGCGGCGAGCAGCGCGTTCAGGGTGAGGGTGGAGTCGCGCAGCCAGCAGTACCGGTAGTCCCAGTTGCGCACCCCGCCCGGCTCTTCGGGCAGCGAGGTGGTGGGGGCGGCGACGATGCCGCCCGTCGGGGCGTAGGTGAGCGCCTTGAGGGTGATCAGGGAGCGGACGACGGCGTCCCGGTACGGGCCCTTGTAGCGGCAGCGCGACACCCAGGCCCGCCAGTCCTCGACGCTGTGGCGCAGTGCGTCGTACGGGTCGATGAGCGGTGGGCGCGGCTCGTGGGAGGGGTGCCAGGTCAGGACGAAGGCGACCTTCTCGCCCTTCTTGACGGTGAACTCGGCGTGCGTGCCGTAGTCCTCGCCCCAGCTGGTCACTTCCGGCTCGCTGCGCAGCCAGGTCGAGTCCGGGCCGGCGACCGCGACGCGATGGCCGTCGGCCCGGCGTACCCAGGGGATGATCGAGCCGTAGTCGAAGCGCAGCTTGAGGACGCTGTGCACGGTCACCTCGCCGTCCAGGCCCTCGACGACGCGTACGAGGTCGGGGGCGCGGTCGCGTTGGGGCATCAGGTCGGTGACCCGGACCGACCCTTGTTCCGTCTCCCACTCGGTGTCCAGGACGAGGGTGTCGTGGCGGTAGGCGCGCCGGGTGCAGCGTTCCGCGCCCACGGGGGCGATGCGCCAGTAGCCGTTGTCCTCGTCACCGAGCATTCTGGCGAAGCAGGCCGCCGAGTCGAAGCGGGGCAGGCACAACCAGTCGACGGATCCGTCCGTACCGACCATGGCCGCTGTCTGCTCGTCGCCGATGAGCGCGTAGTCCTCGATGCTGGGGTGCACGGAGTGCGGGTTCCCGGCAACTCGGCGCGGCAATCAGGGCAAGGGCCGGGGGAGTGATGTGGCCCGGCCGACCGACGCGGGTGGTCGGGCCCGGGCCCCGGGCCGATCCACCGCCGGTGTCTACACCGCCGCCGGCTCGGCCTCCGACGTGCCGGCCGCGCCGGCCGCCTTCTGGGCCCGGTCCCCGGCCTCGCGGCGGGCCAGGACCGTCCAGCCGACCGGGACGGCCGCGGCGAACAGCCACCACTGGATGGCGTACGCGTAGTTCAGCGCCGCGTCCTCCTTGCCGGGGTTGCCCATCAGCTCGGGGGTGTCGCCCTTGGGCTCGGGGGACGTCTGGGCGATGTAGCCGCCGAGCACCCGGGCGTCCAGGCGCCGGGCCTGCTGCTCGCTGTTGATCAGCATGATCTGCCGGTCAGGCAGGCCCTGGAGGTTCTTGATGCCGCTCGCCGCGGTCGTCTCGTCGGGCATCAGCCGCCCCTCGACGGTGACCTCGCCGCCCGGCGGGGCGGGGACCTTCGGGAACGTGGTCTGGCTCGGGCCGTCGGACGGGATCCAGCCCCGGTTGACCAGCAGCACCTTGCCGTCGGCCAGGACGAACGGGGTCAGCACGTGGTAGCCGACCTCGTCGTCGGAGTTGGTGCGGCGCCGGACGACGACCTCGTTCTCCGTGTCGAAGCGGCCCTTCGCCGTCACCGTGCGGTACCGCTCGGCGCTGGTCACGGTGTGCCCGGGCGCCGTCAGCTTCTCCACGGGCACCGGCTCGGCCGCCAGCGCGTCCGTGACCAGCTGGTTCCGGGCGGTGCGCTCCTCGTAGCGATGCATCTGCCAGATGCCCAGCCTGATCATCGTGGGGATGAGAAGCAGGGCGATCAACGTGAGGATCACCCACTGCCGGGACATCAGGAAGCGGTACACCCCACGACCGTACAACTCGGTCGTGGGGTGCATTCGGGCGGGTAAGGGTTCACACCTTGTCGACAATTCCTGCCTTTCCCTCCGCGCGGGCGCAGTGGGCGCCGCAGTACCAGTGGCCCTCGACCTCGACGCCCTGGCCGATGATCTGCACCCGGCAGTGCTCGCAGATGGGGGCCATGCGGTGGATCGCGCAGGAGAAGCAGTCGAAGACGTGCACCGCGCCCTGCGCGTGCACCTCGAAGGTCATTCCGTACTGATTGCCACATACCTCACAGGTCGCCATGCGCCACAGGGTGGGCCGTCGTCCCCGCGCGGGCGAGCGGGCGCCGGGCGAGTCGCCCGGCAATCACCCGTCCGTACGGTCACCCCTCCGGCGCCGGCTCCACATTCGCGAGGAGTTGCCCGAACGCCGCCTCGTCCACGACCGGCGTGCCGAACTGCCGGGCCTTGACGGCCTTGGACGTGCCGGAGTCCGGGTCGTTCGTGACGAGCAGGCTGGTCAGCCGGGACAGGCTCGTGGCCACGTGCAGCCCGGCCTCGGTCGCGCGGTCCTCCAGCAGGTCCCGCTCGGTGGAGGTGTCGCCGGAGAAGGCGACCCGCATGCCCTGCTTGAGCCGCTCGCCCGGCTGGTACCGCCCGGGGTTGGGGTAGGGGCAGGCGGGGCGCTTGCGGGACGGGCGCCAGCTGCTCGGCCGGTAGCTGCCGTAGCCTCCGGGGCCCGCCTGCTGGCCGATGCGGGGCGCGGCGGGACGGTCCGTCCATTCGGTCAGCGGTCGGCACTCGTGCAGCGGCAGCCGTACGTTGTTCGCCGCCGCCCAATGCCTGGCTGGTGCGCAAGGGCTTCTCCCGGTACCGACGGCGGTCCTCCCGGGTGAACACCAGGGCCGGCACGTCACGT
>NZ_JBEXSH010000604.1:0-5636 GCF_040613555.1 Streptomyces sp. NPDC006265 | reverse complement strand
GGCGGCCCTGCCCATCGCGCGCGCCCTGCGGGAGAAGGTCGACTGGGAGCGGGTACGGCGCGCGTGCGGGGACGAGCCCATGCCGGCGGCCTTCTTCTTCCTCCTGGAGCGCCTGAACGTCATCTGAAGGAGCACTCATGAGTACCCACGGTTCACAGGAGGCGGGCGGCGGGCCGCCGGCCGAGAACCTGGACTACCGCATCGCCCACCTCCAGGACCGCCTCGCCTCCGGTGAGCTCGGTGAACTGGGCGTACGGGTCGAGGTCCGCGGCCGCACGGTGCTGCTCACCGGCACCGTGCCCTCGGCGCCCTGCCGCGACGAGATCCTGCGCACCGTCCACGAGGGGCTCGCCGGGTTCTCCGTGCACAGCGACCTCGTGGTCACCGAGGCGTCCTCCCCCGACCACGCGGAGGAACTCTCATGATCCGCATCGCAGCCGTCGGAGACATCCACATGGGGCCCGACAGTCAGGGCGTGCTGCGCCCCGCCTTCGAGACCCTGCCCGAGTGCGCCGACCTCCTGCTGCTGGCCGGCGACCTCACCCGGCACGGCACGCCCGAGGAGATGCGGGTGGTGGCCCGGGAGGTTCAGGACCTCTCCGTCCCGGTCGTAGCCGTTCTCGGCAACCACGACCACCACGACGACCGGCCGGACGAGGTCACGGCCGTCCTCCGGGACGCCGGTGCCCACGTCCTGGAAGGGCAGAGCACGGTCGTGGAGAGCGGCGGTGCGCGGATCGGCGTCGCCGGGACCAAGGGGTTCGGCGGCGGCTTCGTGGGCCGCTGCGCCGGGGAGTTCGGCGAGCCGGTCATGAAGGAGTTCGTCCGCCACTCGCGCCGGTGTGCCGACGGTCTGCGGGCCGCCCTGGAGCAGCTGGGCGAGGAGGGCTGTGACGCGCGGATCGCCCTGACCCACTACTCGCCCGTCGCGGACACCCTGGCGGGCGAGCCGCTGGAGATCTACCCGTTCCTGGGGAGCTATCTGCTGGCCGAGGCGATCGACACCGCGGGCGCCGACCTCGCGGTGCACGGGCACGCGCACGCGGGCACGGAGCACGGCATGACGAGCGGCGGCGTGCGGGTGCGCAACGTGGCCCAGCCGGTCATCGGACGGGCCTTCCACGTCTACCACCTGCCGGTCCGGGAGCCCGCCGCGACCGGCGCCGCCACACAACGGGCCTTCTCAGAACTCACTTGAACAACTTCTTCAACATCTCACGCACGAGCGTTCGCTCCGTGTGCCACGACCCGCGGGGTGCGCACGAAGGAGTCGGCCGCGTCCGGGATCAGGACGCCGTGCTCGGCGCCGCTGCGCAGGTAGTCCAGCACGGCATCGGAGATGACCCGCCGGGCGCCGATCCCGGCCCGGGCCGGATGCGCGGCGATCCGTTCGGACAGCACCTCGCTGTCGCGGAAGTGCTCGTAGCGCACGGTGGCCCGCTCCACCTCCCCGTGGTGCACTGTCGCCGCCGGCGCCCGGGTGTCTGGGCTCGTCCGACATCGGCAACGTCAGCACGCGGGTGCCGGCCCATCCACCCGTTCATAGCGATCATGGGCGAGGAGGGCTCCGACCACACCCCGGAGTTCGCCGAGCGGCCGCCTCGCCCCGGCCCGCGAGGTGTTCCTCGCCGCGGCCGAGGCCCTCGTGCACCGCCGCCGACATCCTGCTCTCCGGGGAACTGCGCGACGAGGCGTGGGCACGGCACCGGACGGTGTGACTGGTTCGGCTCCGGCTGGGGAACCCGGCGAGCGCTGTACCCACCGACTCCCTGGAGAGGGCCATGAGTCTGTTGCGTGTGCTCGGCCGCCCGATGCTGGCCTCGATGTTCCTCGCGGGCGGCATGAACTCCGTCCGCGACCCGAAACAGGTCGCCGACGCCGCCGAGCCTGTCGTCCAACCCGTCACCGAGCGCATCCCCGCACTGCCGGACCGCACCGACCAGGTCGTACGGCTCAGCGGCGCCGTACAGGTCGCCGCGGGGCTGATGCTGGCCACGGGGCGCATGCCACGCCCGGCCGCGCTGGCCATCGCGGCCACGCTGGTGCCCACCACACTCGCGGGACACCGCTTCTGGGAGGCGGAGGACCCCGAGGAGCGGGCACAGCAGCGCATCCACTTCTTCAAGAACATGTCCATGCTCGGAGGGCTGCTGATCGCGGCCGACGACACCGGCGCCCGCCCTTCGGTGGTGTGGCGCGGCACGCACGCCGCGCGCGGTGTGCGGCGCGACGCCGGTCTGGTGCGCCACTCCGTGCGCGCCACCGCCCGGCCGGCCGCCGCGGCCGGGCGCGTCCGGGCCAAGCTCCCCGCCTGAGCCGCCGGTACGTCACCGGCGGGACCGCACGTTAGCCCCATGGGGCCGGGGGGACCCGAGCGCTGGAGGTGAAGGACATGGGACACGGAGGAAACGTCATCGACGAGCTGGTGACCGATCACCACGAGGTCGAGGAGATGTTCGGCAGGATCGGGGCCCTGCCGTCCGGCCACCAGGACCGCAAGGTGTACGCCGACCAGGTCACGATGGAGCTCGTACGGCACTCGGTGGCCGAGGAGGCCTACCTGTACCCGGCCGTACGCGAGCATGTGGCGGGTGGGGACGCCCTCGCCGACCAGGAGCTCAAGGACCACGCCACGGCCGAGCAGATCATGAAGGATCTGGAGGGCTGTGACGCCGGCGACGCCGACTTCGACCGGCTGATGGGCATGCTGATGAGCGAGATCCGCTCGCACATCGCCGACGAGGAGGGCAACCTCTTCCCGCGGCTGCGGCAGGCCTGTCCGATGAACACGCTCAACGAGCTGGGCGACAAGGTGCGCAAGGCGAAGAAGACCGCCCCGACCCGGCCGCATCCGGCGGCTCCCGACAAGCCTCCGGCGAACAAGCTCCTGGCTCCGGGCACCGGGATGGTGGACCGGCTGCGTGACGCGCTGAGCGGCCGGGGCAAGTTCGAGTAGGCCCGTCGCCGCCCCGTGCGGGGCCCGTCACCCTTCCGGGAGACGGGCCCCGCTGTCGTGTGCGTGAGGCCGGGAGACCTCATGGGCGTGGAGCCGAGAGGGCTTCGTGTGCGTGGAGCCGAAAGGGGGCGTCATGACCGAAGTGGTTCCCTGACCGCCGGGCGGGGCGCGGGCTCGCCGCTCCCGAACGGGGTGTGCGGCCGGGCCCTGCGGTGCACGAGCCATCCGCGCAACCAGTGCCAGGTCGCGGCGGGCGGGACAAGGACACTGGTCACGGTCATGGTGAGCACCTCGTCGCGGGTGCCCGGTCCGGGCATGATGCGGGCGAGGGCGAACTCGGTGGTGGCGGCCAGCCACAGGGCGGCGCAGGCCGTGGCGGCCCGATGTCGGCCGAGCAGGGCGCAGCCGAGCGCCGTCAACCCCGCTCCGGTCACCGCCAGGTGCAGGGGCAGGCGCCCGCGGGGTGTCTCGGCCCGGCGCCACCAGTGACGGCCGTGCAGCCGGGTCATCAGCACGTCGTCGGCGTTGCCCGCCTGGAGCCGGACAGAAATCCAGCGCCCGGCCTCCCGCACGGGGTGGATGGTGGTACGCCGGCCGCCGGTGAGCGTCCAGCCGGCGTCGAGCATGCGCAGGGCGAGGTCGGCGTCCTCCCGGAAGGCCTGCCCGAAGCGTTCGTCGAATCCCCCGGTGGCCACCAGGGCGGTGCGGCGGTACGCCGTGTCGGCGGTGATCCAGCGGGCGCCGGCGAGTCCGGCCGTGTCGCGTTCCCAGTCCGTGGGGCGCCGGTCGGCGGGTAGGGGCACGTCGATGCGGGCGGTGCTCCCCGCAGTGCGCCCGGTCGCCGCGGCCAGGTCCAGGGGCAGGTCGCCGCCCCAGGTGGGGCCGGGGACGACGTCCTCTTCGAGGAAGACGATCCAGGGCACGTCACCGGCGGCCCGCCAGCCGAGGTTGCGTGCGGCGGCGGGTCCGCGCGCGCCGCCGGGCACGACGACGGTGCGCTCGCGCAGGGACGGCGGCACGGCGGCGGTGAGGGGCGTCCGGGCCGCCTCGGGCCGGTCGTCGACGAGCACCACCCGCACCGGGCCGGGCCCGGTCGCCTCGGCGAGGGCGCGCAGGCAGACTCCCAGACCGGGACCACCGAGGGTGGGGACCACGACGGCGTACTCGACGTCCGGGGCGAGGGCGTGGGGTCGGATCATCGCGGGGCTCCGGCGGCGTCGAATCGGAATCCGAGCAGGGCGGCGGGCGCCCCCCCGGCCACCAGGGCGGCGGGGTCGTGGAGAAGGGCGCTGGGCCCGGGGATGCGCATGGGGAGGCGGGCCTTTCGGCGGTCGGGAGACGCCCGGACGGGGTGGTCGGGAAACACCGGGACAGGGCGGTGCGGGGCCCGGGTGGTCACTCCTCGGTACCGGCCTCGCGGAACCAGGCGATCGTGCGCCGCAGCCCCTCCTCGGCACGCACCTGCGGGTCCCAGCCGAGCTTGTCGCGGGCCAGCGTGATGTCCGGGCAGCACACGGCCGGGTCGTCCACCGGGCGGTCGATGTAGCGGATCTCCGAGGAGGACTCGGCGAGTTCGACGACCAGGCGCGCCAGGTCGAGCATGGCGATCTCGGTCGGGTTGCCGATGTTGACGGGGCCGCGCATGCCGTGGGCGGCTGCGGCGAGGATGCCGCGCACGGTGTCGTCGACGTAGCACAGCGACCGGGTCTGACGGCCGTCGCCGGTCACCGTGAGCGGATCGCCGGCGAGGGCCTGCCGTACGAAGGTCGGCACGGCGCGTCCGTCGTGGCCGCGCATCCGGGGGCCGTAGGTGGTGAACAGCCGCACGATGCAGGTGTCGGTGCCCCGGGCGTCGGCGTGGGCGGTGGTCAGTGCCTCGCCGAAGCGCTTGGCCTCGTCGTGGACACTGCGCGGGCCGACCGGGTTGACGTTGCCCCAGTAGCGCTCGTCCTGGGGGTTCTGCCGCGGGTCGCCGTAGACCCCCGAGGTCGAGGCGAGGACGAAGCGGGCGCCGGCGGAGTGCGCGAGGTCCAGGGCGTTGCGGGTGCCGGTGCTGCCGGTCTCCATGGTCTGCAGCGGCAGGCGCAGGTAGTCAGCCGGGGACTCGGGGGAGGCGAGGTGCAGGACGAGGTCCGGCGGCCGCTTGATCCGCAGGCCCTCGGCGACATCGGCCTGGACGAGCGTGAAGCCGGGCTGTTCGAGCAGGGGCGACAGGTTCTCGGGCCGGCCGCTGCTGAAGTCGTCCACGCAGGTGACGGCCGCGCCAGCGCCCAGCAGGGCGGCGCACAGATGGGAGCCGACGAACCCGGCGCCGCCGGTGACGACGGCGTGTTCCCAGTTCCGCGAGAGGGCGGTGGTCATGTCGGTCTCTCCTCCGTCGGCGGCACGGCACGAGGTCGCGCCTCGGGCCGGTGAACACGGGCCAAAGGGCCGTCGAGCCACGCTCAGCCTCCGCCGACCATGCGGGCACGGCACGGCCGCGTACGGCAAACCGGTGAGTCACGGAGGGTGAGAGACGCGGGAGGGGGAGTCCGCGGGGGGCCTGATCGCGCGGTGGGTGTCAGGCGATCAGCGTGCGGCCCGGGTTCAGCCGGTCGAGGAGCTGGTCCTGGTGCAGACCGGCGACGGGGGCGAGCAGGTCGGGGTGGCGCAGCAGGGCGGCGGCGTTCCGGTCGCTGTC
>NZ_JBEXSH010000603.1:0-5637 GCF_040613555.1 Streptomyces sp. NPDC006265 | reverse complement strand
TCTTCACGTCGATGCCGGCGGTGAGCATGAGCGTGGCGCCCCGTGCCGGAGGTCGTGCAGCCGGATCGGCGGGAGGCCGGAGGCGGCGACGAGGCACTCGAAGAGGTCGGTCACCTTCCCGGGATGGAGCCAGGAGCCGTCTTCCTGGGTGAAGACCATGCCGGGGTCCACCCAGGCTGATCCCCATTCCTCGCGGTCCGCGTCCTGCTGTGCGCGGTGCCGCTTCAGGACGTTGACGGTGTCGTCGTCGAGCGCGACCACGCGGAGCCGCTGTCCGTCTTGGGCTCGGAGGTCTCGACCTCCCACCCGTCCTGGACGAGCTGGGCGGAGACGGCCGGGGAGTGGTCATCGAGGTTGGTCTCCGACGAGGATGGTGCGCAGCCTTGTCTCGCCGTAGGCCGCGGAAGGCGATGAGGTGCCACAACTGCGTGTGTGGGCCACTGGGTGAGGGGGCGAGGCGGTGCGGACGCGGGTGTCCGGGGCGCTGCCGGCGTACTGCTCGCTCACTCATCGTGGAGTGTGTTCGAGCCGGATGGCACGTAAGGAAGTCTTTACCAACCATGAGACAACCACGAGGCAATGCAGGGTTTCTGACGTCTCGCGTCCCGCGACCGATTGGAGACACGAGATGAGCCCTCATAGAGCGAACGACCGTCGGCTTCGGTCGACGGTCTCGGTCCGTCTGTCCGGCTGGGTTCCGGCTGCAGCACTCCTCCTGGCCATGACGATCTCCTGCACCAGCTCTGCCTCGGGGGACGGCGCCGCCGCGGCCTTGAAGCCCGGCGCGGCCGGGGTCGGTGACCGGCTGTTTCCCGCACTCGGCAATGGCGGCTACGACGTGACGCATTACGGACTGACCCTGGATTATGTGCCCGAGACCAACCGTCTGAAGGGCACGGCTGTCATCACAGCGCGCGCCACCCAGGACCTGAGCCGCTTCAACCTCGACCTGTCCGGGCTGCATATACGCTTGGCCACAGTGCAGGGAGTGAAGGCCCAATATTCGCGTCAGAAGGACGAGTTGCGGGTGACACCGGCGAAGCCGGTCCAGGAAGGCGACATCTTCAAGACGGTCGTCACCTACGACGGCACCCCTCGCACGATCGAGAACGACGACGGAAGCCTGGAAGGCTGGATAGAGACCGATGACGGCTCGACCGCCCTCGGCCAGCCTGCCGGTTCCATGACCTGGTTCCCGGGGAACCACCACCCCTCGGACAAGGCCACGTACGACATCACGGTCACCGTACCCAAAGACGAGGACGGCACCCCCCGTGACGTGGTCAGCAACGGCGAACTGACCATGGAAGAGAACAAGGGTGAGACAGTGACCCGGCACTGGCGCACCACAGAGCCTATGGCCAGCTATCTCGCTCACATCTCCGTCGGCTACTTCGAGGTCGACCAGGGCTCCACCGATGACGACCTGCCCGCCTACGTCGCCATCGACCCCGACGAGTCCGAAAACGCCGCAGGCGTCAAGGATCTGGTGCCCGAGATCGTCGGCTGGGCGAGCGAACGCTTCGGTCCCTACCCCTTCTCCTCCACCGGCGCCGTTGTTGACCACTTGCCCGAGTTCGACTATGCCCTGGAGACCCAGACCAAGCCCTACTTCGATGAGGCGCCGGACGAGAGTCTGCTTGTCCACGAGTTGGCGCACCAGTGGTTCGGCAACTCCGTCACCCCGCGCAAGTGGAAGGACATCTGGCTCAACGAGGGCATGGCCACCTACGCGGAGTGGCTCTGGGAGGAGGAGCAGGGCGGCAGGAACACCGACGAAATCTTCGAGGACTTCTACGACGGCACGGATGCCGAGAGCGAGGGAATCTGGGCCTTCCCTCCGGCCGATCCTCCCAGCGCGGCGCGCGTCTTCGACCCGCCCGTCTATGGACGCGGCGCCATGGTCGTGCACAAGGTGCGTGAGGCCGTCGGCGACGAGACCTTCTTCGACATTCTCCGTACCTGGACCCGACAGCACCGGCACGGCAACGCCGACACCGGACAGTTCATCGCCCTGTGCGAGGGCAAGTCCGGGAAGAACCTGAGGAAGCTCTTCGACGTCTGGCTCTTCAACAAGAAGAGGCCGTCCCGGATGCAATGAGAGCGATGAGAGCGGCCCGATTGGAGAAGGGCTCTTCTTTCGCCCAGGGGGGAGAAGAGCCCCTCTGCTGTCCGGAGGAAGACCTTAGGCGGGCGGGTACACCAGTGTGATCTCGCGGTTCAGGCCGGTCTCGTCGGCGTCCGGGTACATGGAGACCTCACCGTCGGACCACCGCACCAGGAAGTCGTCGGGATGGCGGTTCTCCGTGTAGTCGCCGGCGCCCAGGAGGGTGGCGTGGGTCCAGAGCCGGTTGGGCTTCTTCACCTGGATCTCGCCGTGGAAGCCGTTCTGGTCGAGATCCTTGTAGAGGGTCAGTTCGCCATCCGTCCAGCGCACCATGAGGTCGTGCTGGTCGTTGCCGGTGAAGTCGCCGATGTGATCGTCGAGGCGTGCTTCCAGGTGCCGTTGGGCGCAGCAAGCTTCTTCTCGCCATGGAAGCCGTCGCGATTGACGTCGGTGTACAGAGTGACTTCACCGTCGCTCCAGCGGACCAGCAGGTCGTCGGTCCACTTGTTGCCGCTCGTATAGCGGCCACCGGTGATGGAAAGGGCGTGCTTCCACGTGGCGTTGGGCTTCTGCAGCTGGACCTCGCCGTGAAACCCCCTCTCGTCGACGTCGGGGTAGAGCGTCAGTTCGCCGTCAGTCCAGGGACGATCAGGTCGTCCCTGTCAGCGCCGGTGAAGTCGCCCGCCGCGACGGTCTCGGCGTGCTTCCAGGTGCCGTTGGGCCCGATGAGACGAATTTCCTTGTCGAAGTTGTCGGCGTCCTCACCGGCACCGCGGTACAAGGTCACTTCGCCGTCGGACCAGCGCACGATCAGGTCGGAGTAGTCCCACGTTCCGGGATTGCCGTCGGTGAAGTAGCCCCCGGCGATGACCTCGGCGTGCTGCCAGGTCTCGGCCTTGCCCAGAACGCCACGGCCGGCCAGCTGACGGTTGTTGACCGCGTCGTCGTACAGCGCCTTGGCGTCAGCGTCGAGGTAGGAGCTGTAGGAGATGTCGTCCTTTTCACCGCCGGTCTTCCAGCCGCCGATGACGCCGATGAGAGTGGGTCGATTCGCGTTCCACCGGCAGCCACAGTTCGGCGTCCGCCTCCGTGCCGTCGGGGGACAGGCGGGTGCGGAGGATCTCCGGGCCGTGGCGGGTGCGGTAGGGGTTGGACGGGAACCACTCGGTGAACACGTCGCGCCACAGCTCCTGGATGGCCTGGGGGGCCGGGCCCGACGTGGTGAAGACCGCCCAGGTGCCCGGAGGGACCGCGAGGGCGGTCGTGCCCTCGGGCACCCCCGCCGGGACCGGCGCCGAGGTGATCACGGCCTGGTAGTAGTCGAGTTCCGTGCCCTGCGCGCGGCTCGGGTCCAGGTCGTCGCAGACCGCGACGACGCCCTGCGGCTTCTGGCCGGACAGTTTCTCCAGGGCCTGCACGGCGGACTTGTCCAGGCCCCGGACGAAGTCGATGATCGCCTGGTTCGGGCCGGAGTGGATCAGGGGGATCCGGGTCTTGAAGCCCGTGACGGTGAAGGCCGGGCGGTCCACGACGCGGTAGTGCATGCTGCTGTTCCCTTCGACGGTGAGGCGGAAGGCCAACCGGGGCTGGGAGACGAGCGCGGCGCCGGTGCGCCGGGCCTCGCCCGGGCCCACGCCGTGCATCGTGCGGAACGCCCGCGCGAACGCCTCGCCCGAGCCGTAGCCGTAACGGACCGCGATCTCCAGCAGGGTCGCGTCCCTCGACAGCACCTCCGCGCCCGCGACCGTCAGCCGCCGGCGTCGGATGTACTCCGACAGTGGCATGCCTGACAGGGCCGAGAACATGCGGCGCAGGTGGTACTCCGAGGTGCATGCCGTACGCGCCAGGTCCGCCACGTCCACGGTGTGGGCGAGGTTCCGTTCGATCCGGTCCATCGCCTGGTTGAGCCGGTCCAGCACGTCCGGTCTCCTTCCTTTCGTGCCTTCACGCTAGGCAGTGCGTGCCCTGCCGCACCCGACATCCTGTGCCCGCTCCGGTCGGGTGCCACCTGCGCTGAACGGCGTAGGGGAACCGCCGTCCGGCAGTCGTACTTCAGGCGTCCCTGTCGTGAACGGCTAGCATCGCCCGTCAACCCGTCAGTTGCCGACCGGATGAGGTGAGGACATGGGGGCGCCCCGGATCGCCGTCGCCGTGGTGACGATGGGCAACCGGCCCGACGAGGTCGACGCCCTGCTGGAGTCCGTGGCCAAGCAGGACGTGCCGCCCGAGCGGATCGTCATCGTGGGCAACGGCTGCCCGCTGCCCGACTTCGCCCGGCGGCTGTCGCTGCCCGGCGAGGTCACCGCCGTCGAGCTCGACGAGAACCTCGGCTGCCCCGGCGGGCGCAACGCGGCCCTGGCACGGCTGCGGGAGTTCGGTGACATCGACGTCGTGGTGGATCTGGACGACGACGGTCTGCTCGTCGACGCCGATGCGCTGCGCCGCGTGCGGGACCTGTACGCCGCCGACGAGCGGCTCGGCATCGTCGGATTCCGCATCGCCGACGAGCTCGGTGAGACGCAGCAGCGGCACGTGCCCCGGATCGGCAACTCGGACCCCCACCGCGGCGGTTACGTCACCGGCTTCCTCGGCGGCGGGCACGCGCTGCGGATGGCGATGCTCGACGAGACCGGCGACTGGCCCGCCGAGTTCTTCTTCGCCCACGAGGAGACCGACCTCGCATGGCGCGCGGTGGATGCCGGGTGGCGGATCCTGTACGCGCCGGAGCTGCTGCTCCGGCATCCGAAGACCTCACCCGCCCGGCACGCCGTCTACTTCCGGGTGAACGCCCGCAACCGGGTCTGGCTGGCCCGCCGCCGGCTGCCGCTCGCGCTCGTCCCCGTCCACCTGGGCGTCTGGGTGCTGCTCACCCTCGCCCGGAACCGGTCGGGCGCCGGACTGCGGGCGTGGTTCGGCGGATTCGCGGAAGGCGTACGGGAGCCGGCGGGGGAGCGGCGGCCCATGCGGTGGCGGACGGTGTGGCGGCTCACCCGGCTGGGGCGGCCGCCCGTCATCTGACGCCCACCGCTACGGCCGAATCGGCAGGCGCAGTCACGGGCTCGGAGATGGAGTGGGCCCCGGCCGATCACCTCCGCCGACCGGGACCCGGACCCGGCCGCGGCGGCGACACTCTCCCGAGGGCGCAGCCGCGTTGCTGCGTTCGCTGCTCGCGCCGACCCGCACGCTCCTGGTGCTGGACGACGCCGCGAGCGCCGCGCAGGTACGGCCGCTGCTGCCGAGCGGTGCCGGCTGCGGGGTGATCGTCACCAGCCGT
This sequence comes from Streptomyces sp. NPDC006265, assembly GCF_040613555.1. Classification (NCBI taxonomy): domain Bacteria; kingdom Bacillati; phylum Actinomycetota; class Actinomycetes; order Kitasatosporales; family Streptomycetaceae; genus Streptomyces; species Streptomyces sp. NPDC006265. Next base: position 256 of record NZ_JBEXSH010000603.1, on the reverse strand, counting down.
TCTCCGCTGACCGCCCTCGACGGCGCGGCCCGGTTCCCGCTCGCCCCGCTGTCGGACGAGGAGAGCGCCGAATTCCTGCGCAGGGCCTCGGGCCGCGACGGCCTGGACGGCACGGACGCCGCCCGGCTCCTCGTCGAACTCACCGGACGGCTCCCGCTGGCCCGGCGGGTCGTCGCCGCGCGGCTCGCCGCCCGCCGGGCCCTGACCCCCGACACCCTCGCCGGACAACTCACGGCCGCTGACGCCCGGTTGCACC
>NZ_JBEXSH010000602.1:0-5646 GCF_040613555.1 Streptomyces sp. NPDC006265 | reverse complement strand
GTACAGGACGCCGAGCAGGCAGCCCGGCTCGAACCCGGGCGTCTCCTGGAGCCGTGCCGCCGCGGTGCCGGCCTCGTCCCACAGACGGCGGTACGTCAGCACGTCCTTGCCGCACTCGACCGCCGTCGCCTCGGGGTTCGCGTCGACGAGGCGCCGCAGCAGGCGCACGGCCGTCCGTTCCTCTGGAATGTCCTGCATGGGGAGGGGAGTCCCTTCGGGTGGGGGCTGTTCACACGTGCTGGGGGGCCGGCCGTTTCCCGGACACCAGCAGTTCCTCGTAGACGCGGGCGAGGCGGTGCGCCGTGCCGGAGGCGACTCGGTCGGCCTGGAAGCTGATGTCCACCCGCAGCCCGCCGTCGGCCGTCGGCCAGATCTCGCAGACGATCTCGTGCATGGCGGCGGGCGGCTCCATCGGCAGGCGCCTCACCGCGCACCCGGAGAGGGCGAGTTCCTCGGGTACGGCGTTCTGCACGGCGAACATCGTCTGGTACAGCGGGTTGCGTCCGGTCCTGGGCGGCCGGATCGCGCGGACCACCTCCGCGAACGCCACGTCCTGGCGGGCGAAGGCGTCCTCGACGGCGGGACGTGCCGCCTTCGCCAGGTCCACGAGCGCCGGCCCGCCGGTCCCTTCCGGCAGCCGCAGGCACACGACGTCCACCAGGCACGACACGGCCGCCATGGAGGCGGGTCCGGAGCGGCGCACGAGAGGGACGCCGATGCCGAAGTCGGCCTGTCCGGTCACGTCGGCGAGCGCGGCGGCGTAGCCGGCCGCGAGGGGCAGGAACAGGGTCGCTCCGAGCTGGCCGGCCTCGGTGCGCAGCCGGGCGGCGACCACCGGGTCCACGGTGAAGCCATGGCTTCCGAACGACCGGTCCGGCTCCGCTCCGGGCGCGGGCAGCGCGAGTTCCGGCAGGTCCGCGAGGTGCCGGGTCCAGTAGGCCAGTTGGGCGGCTGCCTCGTCGCGGTCGTGGAAGCGCGCGGCCTCGTCGGCCAGGGCGCGCAGGGTCGGTGCGGGGTGCTCGAAGCGCGGCTCGGCCCCGCGGGCGCGGACGTCGTAGGCGTGTGTCAGCTCGGCGATGAGGAGGTCCTGTGACCAGCCGTCGAAGGCGATGTGGTGGACGGTGAGGCCGACCAGGCCCGTGTCGGCGTCCACCGGGGCGTGGACGCACCGCCAGACCCGCGCGTCCTCGATGGCCAGAGGCCGGTTCAGGGCCTCCTCCACCAGGGTCCGGGCGTCCTGGGTCCCGTCACCGCAGGTGAGCGTCTCGACGCGGATGGCGTGCGTGGACTCGGGCGTGAAAGCCACCGGTTCGGGGTCGAGCCGGTAGGCCGACCCGAGGGCCTCGTGGCGCCGCTGCAGGTCGTTGAGGGCCTGTTCCAGGGCGCCGGTGTCCAGCGGGCCGGTGACCTCCCACAGCAGGTGGCAGAGGGCGGCGGAGTCGCTCGGGTCCAACTCGTGCAGCAGGCCGAAGTGGGCCTGGATGCCGTCGAGGCGGACGCGGTCGGCTCGGCCGGCCGGTTCCATCGGGCCGGGCGCGGAGCGGCTTTCCAGGAACTCCGCGAGACCGTCGGCCGTGGGATGGCGCAGGAAGGCGGAGACCGGCACAGAGATGCCCGTACGGTCCGAGAGGCGAGCGCAGAGCCGGATGGCGTCGAGGGACGTGCCGCCGAGGACCGCGAACGGCACGTCGGGCGCGGCGTCGGTCTTCAGCAGGGCACGGATCTCCTCCAGAACGACCGCCGCCCACCGGTTTCGTGACGGTGCGGGCTCTCCGAGAGCGGTCGTCTCCGGCTGCGGCCCGCCGGGGGCCCGACGGGCCGTCGACAGCAGCCGCGCGGTGTCCGTCTTGCCGGTGGACGAGAGCGGGATGGCGTCGACGCGCCGCAGGTCGTCGGGGACGCTGTGGGGAGGCAGCCCGGCGACGAGGTGGGCACGTACCGCCGCCGGTGCGGCGGCGTCCTCGGGGGCGCCGGACTCCGCGACGTAGAAGAGGACCATGGCGGTGTAGGCGCCGTCCGCGCCGGGCACGGGCACCGCGACCGCCTGCTTGACGTGCGGCAGGGCGAGGCAGACGTTCTCGATCTCCAGCGGCTCGATCCGCCGTCCCCGGATCTTGACCTGGCGGTCGGCGCGGCCGACGTAGTGGAGGAGTCCGTCGGGGGTGGTGAACCCGAGATCGCCGGTCCGGTAGACGCGGACGGTCTCGCCGTCGACGTCGGTGTCCACGAACCGTGCGGCCGTGTCCTGCGGCATGCCCAGGTACTCGACGGCGAGGCCGTCCCCGCCGATGCAGATCTCCCCGGTCTCCCCCGGCGGACACGTCCGGCCGTCACGCATCACGTGGACCGTCGTGTGCGGCACGGGCCTGCCGATGGGGATGCCGTGCGGAAGTTCCGTGTCTGTCGGCACGATGTCGTGCGTGGTGGTGAAGACGCAGGACTCGACGGGTCCGTAGCCGTTGGTCAGCCGCACCGTCGGGTGGGCGTCCAGGAAGCGGCGCACATGGTGCGGCGACAGCCTCTCCCCGCCGGTCATCACGTGCCGCAGGCCGAGGAAGCAGGAAGGGTCCTCGTCGACGAAGGCGTTGAAGAGGGAGGTGGTGAGCCATGCCGTGTCGACGCCCTGGTCGCGTACGAGCGCGGCGAGCCCCGAGGGCAGCAGGTACTCGTCCTCCATCAGGGCCACCGTGCCCCCGCTGGTGAGGGGCCCCCACAGCTCCATGCTGGCGACGTCCCAGGGGAGCGCGACCGATGCAAGCATGACGTGGCCGGGGCCGAGGTCGGCGAAGCCGCCGGGCTGGAACAGCCGGGTGGTGGCCCGGTGCGGGGTGACGACGCCCTTGGGGACGCCGGTGCTGCCCGAGGTGAAGAAGATGGTGGCCTCGCTGCCGCCGTCGCGGACCGCGGCGGGGACGCGGCGCCGGCGCCGTACCGCCTCGTCGACGGGGTGGTCGGCCGCGGACCACGTGGGAACATGCAGGTCCTGGGGCTTCTCCACGACCGCGAGGGGCGGTTGGAGCCGCCGGAGGATGGAGCTCACCCGCTCCTCGGGCCAGCGCGGGTCCAGGGCGGCGTAGGCGGCCCCGCACTTGAGGATGGCGAGGACGACGGCCGCGTATTGGGGCGAGCGGCTCATCAGCACGGGCACCCGGTGTCCCGGGGAGACGCCCAGGGCGCGCAGTCCGGCGGCGTAGCCGTCACTCGCGGCGTCCAGTTCCCCGTACGACAGGTGGTGGCCGCCCTGTACGACGGCGACGGCGTCGGGCCGGGCGCGGGCCTGGCGGGACACCGCCTCGTCAATGAGCTCGCCGTGTTCGTACGCGCTGGTCGCGGTATCACGCGTCATTGCGGGTCCCCCCTCTGACCTTGAGGTGTTCCAGGACGGTGAGGCCGTAGTGCGACCGGGTCACCGGGGCGGAGGCCTCCTCGATCACGTCCCACCGTTCACCGAGACCTCGCAGGGCGGCCTCGGCCTCCAGCCGCGCCAGTCCGGCCCCCAGGCAGTAGTGCGCGCCGAACCCGAAGGTGAGGTGACGTCTGATCTCCCGGCCGGGCCGCAGGTGGTCGGGGCCTTCGAAGACGTCCGGGTCGCGGTTGGCCGCTCCCAGCATGATCAGTACGAGGTCGCCGGCCGCGATGCGCTGCCCTGCGACATCGATGGGCTCCGTCGCGAAGCGGGCGACCTGCTGCACGGACGTGTCGAAGCGCAGCAACTCCTCCACGGCGGCGGCCGGGTCGGCCTTCAGGTCGCCCGGCCGGACACCCGCGTGCAGGGTGGCCCGTACGGCCTTGCCGATGAAGGTGGAGGTCGTCTCGAAACCGGCGTAGATGAGCAGGCTCGCGGTGGCCCACACGTCCTGGAGCCCGATCTCGCCGCGTCGGTGCGCCTCGCGCAGCAGCCACAGGCCCGAGTTCTCGGGCACCTCGCCCCGGAGCGCCTCGTCGACGGCCGCGGTCACCTCGTGCAGCGCCCGGTACCCGCGAGTGACGACCTCGGGGAGGTAGTCCGCGACGAGCAACGCCGCGATGTCGGGAGCCCAGGCGGCGAGGCGGGGAGCGACGTCCTCGGGCAGCCCGAGGATGTGGCAGATGACCCGGCTCGACAGCGGCACGGCGAGGTCGTCCATGACGTCGAGGACGTCGCGGTGCGGCGCGAGGAGTTCGTCGACGAGCCCTTCCACGAAGGTGCGTGCCGCCGCGAGGCGTTCGGCCGAGAAGAGCGGGGCGACGATCTTGCGGGCGGCGGCGTGGCCGGGGTCGTCGTTGAACATGAACCACATGCGCACCAGTTCCGAGGTGCGGCTCCCGTCGCCGCTCTCTCCCTCGGCCGGAGTGTGCAGCCTGGTCCTGCCGTGCTCGGGCCAGGCCGCCGACAGGGACGGGTTGCGCAGCAGCTCGGTCGCCTGGCGGAATCCGGTGACCAGCCACACCCCGAGGTCCTCGTCCCAGCGGACCGGCTCGTCGTCCCGCAGGTGGAGGTAGTCCATGCAGGGGTCCGCCTGTGCGCGACCGGTCACATGGTAGGGGCACCGGCCCGCACGGGGGGCGGTGTCCTGGGCCGCCTGCAAGGTGTCACTCATGGCCGGTGTCCCCGTCCTGTGTGGGCGGCGGGCTCACCTTCCGCAGCGGGGCCAGGTCGACGGCGCCCACGGTCTCCGGAGCGCCGTCGGCGAGGTCCACCAGCGCGGCCTCGACGGAGGCGAGGAAGCGGCCGGTCGCCCCGGCGCCGAGGTAGTCTTCGCTCGCGGTCAGGGACAGGTGCAGGCCGGTGCCCATGGCGGCCCTGAGGTTGAAGCGCGGCCCGCCCTGCCAGGCGTCGGCGAACCACTCGACGTCGTCGCGCGCGGGTGATCCCCCGGCCGGGGGCTCGGCGATGTCCCCGAGGTAGTTGAAGTAGCAGTCGAACTGCAGGGGATCAGGGTTGGCGCAGCCGGTCTCCGTGAGCCGGGCGCGCAGTTCGTCGATGCTGTACGAGCCGTGGAGCAGACGTTCCAGGCTGTTCATGTAGAGCATGCGCAGGAACACCGCGGGCGCTGCGTCCCGGTCGGCGGCGACGGTCATCGGGGCGAGCTGGTTCATGCTACTGAGCAGCGTCTGCCAGCGCTTGTCCATGCGGTTGCCGGCGAGCAGGCCGAACGTTGCCCGGTCGCGGCCCCTCAGGTCGAACAGGGCGAGGGCGGCAGCGCCGAGAACCACGGACTGGACGGACACCGAGAGGCGTTCGGAGACCGCGCGGGCGGCGTCCTGGGCGCGCTCGGAGTAGAGCGCCGCCCGGTGGCGCCGGCTCCTGTCGCCGCCCTGCCGGTCCTCCTCGACGAACCCCCGCCACTCGTCGAGCCAGAACTCGATCGTCTGGCGGCGCTGCTGCTCGTCGCCGTGCTGCTCCAGCGCCAGGTCGACGGGCTGGGGCGGGTCGGGGGCGAGTGTGCCCCCGGAGACGAGGGTGCGGAACTCCTCCTCCAGCAGGGTGCAGGCGGCGCTGTCGACCGCCAGGTGGTGCACGACGCACACCAGGTGGGTGGCGACACCCTGGTGGACGCCGACGGCGGCGACCGAGCACCAGCGCGATGCTGTGCGACGCCGAGCGCGAGACGCCGAGGTCCTCCAGCGGCCCGGCGATCAGGGCGGCGATCGACGGCTCGGCGA
>NZ_JBEXSH010000601.1:0-5650 GCF_040613555.1 Streptomyces sp. NPDC006265 | reverse complement strand
AGGGGCCGTGGCGCGGGTCGAAGAAGCAGGGCGGGCGGCGCTCCGGCAGGGCTCCGCCCTCGCGGCGGGCCGCGAGGGCGGCCAGGGAGAACCGGCCGTCCTCCACGGCCTGGGTGACGGCCCGGACGTCCTCCGGTTTCGTCGCGGCCGCCATCAGGGACTTGGCCTGGTCGTAGCAGTCCAGGGCACGCTCGTAGTCGGTGCGCATCGCGTCGTCGGCGCCGGGTTCCGAGGGATGGAAGTCGAGCCGGTCGAGCTCTTCGCCGAACGCGGTGATGTCCTCGTCGACGACCACCCGCAGCTTCTCCAGCGCGGCCCGCTGCTCCTCCTCGTGGCGGCGCCGGTTGCGGCGGGCCAGGGCGTAGGCGCCCGCGCCGCCGGCCGCGACCAGGGCGCCGATCGTGATCAGGCCGCCGACCGGCACGTCGGTGCTCGAGCCGTCGCTCCAGCTGCTCGGCGCCGCACCGCCCACGTTGCGCAGGGCATCGTCGACGAAGTCGTTCAGCTGGGCCTTGGTGTCGCCCGCGTCCTGCACGGCCGTGACCAGGTTGGACACCGCCTGCCGGCTCATGACGGAGCTGTCGGCGCGGGCGTCGAACCGGTCGCCGAGGTGAATGCCGTACAAGCCGGTGATGCCGGTCTCGGTGCGCAGGTTCCGGAAGAGGTCCTGCGTGGGGTAACCGGCCGGGAGGACGGCCACGAAGACGGGCTTGTCGGCGTCCTTGATCTTGTCGGCGAGCGCCTCCGCGTCCGACGCCGCGAGCTGCCCGGAGGCGGCCGGATCCACGTAGACGGGGTTCTCCCGCAGCCCCCGGGCGACCTCGGAGAGGTCGGTGGCCGCGTGCGCGCCCGGCGCACCGGCCAGCAGCACCGCCAGTACGGCGGCGAACGGCACGATCAGCAGACGTACGACGGTACGCACCAGCGCGGCCTTCATATGTTCGAAGCTACCCGAAACGCCACAGAAAGGGTTATCCGTCGAGGCAGAGATTTGTCGAGGCGGCTGCGCCTAGGATGCCTCTGGCCATCCAGAGGGGCGGGAGCAGGGACATGTTCGGACGACGCAGGGCTGCGGACATGACGGTGTCCGAACTGACTGAGCTGGACCGCTCGCGCACGCGGGCGGACCTGCTGTGGGAGCTGTTCCGGCATGCCGAGGCGGAGGTGACGTCGGCGATCGGCTGGTATCTGGCCCGGCGGCGAGGACCGTCGCTGTGGTCGCGCTCACTGCGGGCGCTCGCCACACTGCTGGGCATCGTCGGCACGATCACGCCGCTGGTGCACGCGGCCTCGCCCACGGCCATGCAGCCCGAGTGGGGTTTCGTGTTCCTGGCCGGCGGGGCGGGGTGCGTGCTCTTCGACCGGATCTTCGGGTTCTCTGCGTCCTGGACCCGCTACATCCGGGCGGAACTGGCGTTGCAGCAGATCCTCAAGAAGGCGCAGTGCGACTGGGCGCAGGCGTTCCTGAGGACCACCGACTCCCCCAGCGACAAGGAGCAGGCCGCGCTGCTCGGGGTGATCGAGCGGCTGCGGACCGACGCGCAGCGGATCATGGAGGACGAGGGCACGGCATGGGTCGGCTACCTGGCCGACGGCGTCGAGGAACTGACCCGCTCCACCGGCACCACCACCGGCCAGCGCTCCCACACCGCGGGCCTCTTCCGGCTCGACCGGACCCCCGGCCGCGACCGGGGCGGCGAGGTCCCGGTGCCGCGGTCCCGGGACACGGCGATGTGACACCCGCCCCGGGGCCGCGGCCCGGCCGAACCCGGGGCTACTCCGCCGGAGCGACCCCCGCGCGCAGCAGTCCGTACGTGTACGCGTCCTCCAGGGCCTGCCAGCTCGCGGCGATGACGTTGTCGGCGACGCCGACCGTCGACCACTCGCCCGTGCCGTCGGAGGTGGAGATCAGTACGCGGGTCGTGGAGTTGGAGCCGTGCTTGCCCTCCAGGATGCGGACCTTGTAGTCGACCAGCTCCAGCTTGGCGAGCTGAGGGTAGATCTTCTCCAGGCCCACGCGCAGGGACCGGTCCAGGGCGTTGACCGGGCCGTTGCCCTCGGCGGTGGCGACGATGCGCTCACCCTTGGCCCACAGCTTGACCGTGGCCTCGTTGGCGTGGGAGCCGTCGGGCCGGTCCTCGACGATGGCGCGCCAGGACTCGACCTCGAAGTAGCTCAGCGGCTTGCCGCCCTGGACCTCGGCACGCAGGAGGAGTTCGAAGCTCGCGTCGGCCGCCTCGTAGGTGTAGCCCTTGAGCTCGCGCTCCTTCACCCGCTCGACCACCCGCCCGACCAGCTCGCGGTCGCCGCCGAGGTCGATGCCGAGCTCCTTGCCCTTGAGCTCGATGGAGGCGCGCCCGGCCATGTCCGAGACCAGCATCCGCATGGTGTTGCCGACCAGCTCGGGGTCGATGTGCTGGTAGAGGTCCGGGTCGACCTTGATCGCGGAGGCGTGCAGTCCGGCCTTGTGGGCGAAGGCGGAGAGCCCGACGTAGGGCTGATGCGTGGAGGGGGTGAGGTTGACGACCTCGGCGATCGCGTGCGAGATGCGGGTCATCTCGCGCAGGTGCCCCTCGGGCAGGACCTGCTTGCCGTACTTCAGCTCCAGGGCCGCCACGACCGGGAACAGGTTGGCGTTGCCGACGCGTTCGCCGTAGCCGTTGGCCGTGCACTGCACATGGGTCGCACCCGCGTCGACGGCGGCCAGGGTGTTGGCGACCGCGCAGCCCGTGTCGTCCTGGGCGTGGATACCGAGCCGGGCGCCGGTGTCGGCGAGGACCGTGGAGACGACGGCCTGGATCTGGGCCGGGAGCATGCCGCCGTTGGTGTCGCACAGGACGACCACGTCCGCGCCGGCCTCCGATGCGGTACGGACGACCGCCTTGGCGTACTCGGGGTTGGCGCGGTAGCCGTCGAAGAAGTGCTCGCAGTCGATGAAGACGCGGCGGCCCTGCTCCTTGAGGAAGGACACGGTGTCGCGGACCATCGCCAGGTTCTCGTCCAGGGTGGTGCGCAGCGCGAGTTCGACATGGCGGTCGTGCGACTTGGCGACCAGCGTGATCACCGGTGCGCCGGACTCCAGGAGCGCCCTGACCTGCGGGTCCTCGGCGGCGGTGGTGCCGGCGCGGCGAGTGGAGCCGAACGCGACGAGCTGGGCGTTCCGGAAGTCGATCTCCTGCTGGGCGCGGGCGAAGAACTCGGTGTCCCGGGGGTTGGCGCCCGGCCAGCCGCCCTCGATGAAGCCCACCCCGAAGTCGTCCAGGTGCCGCGCGATGGCCAGCTTGTCCGCCACGGTGAGGTTGATGCCCTCCCGCTGGGCGCCGTCGCGCAGGGTGGTGTCGAAGACGTGGAACGAATCGTCGAGCTCGCTGCTAGCGGTCATGGTCTCAAGGCTCCTGAGGATGGGATCTCGGTCGTACCGGAATGACCGGCTCCACCGCCCTCACATACTCCCTCGCGCTCTCGCCTCCGGCTGTGGGTGGGCCAGAAATGCGAAAAACCTCTCGCGGGTGCGAGAGGTCTGCGCGCGGGTCGAGGACGACGGTGTCCGCCCGTACCTGGTCGTACGTGGCGGTCACTGCGGACCGGCGCGCCTGCTGCCAATAATCGTGGCGAACGAGAGCACGGAGGCAGTCTGGCACAACCCCCGCGCTTCGCTCACCGCCGTCTCAGAATGCGGTCGGTCACCTCGGGTGACGGACGTAGACGTGCGAGGTGTCGTACGTGTCGCCGGGCACGAGGTCGGGTGCGGAACTGCTGAAGGCGACCGTACGGCCGTTCCGGTCGATCACCGGGGCGGACACGCTCTGGTCGTTCGGGCCGCCCCGGGTGTCCGGGCCGGCGAGGAGAGTGCGCCCGGTCCGCAGGTCCCGGACGTACCCGCGGTACGTGTGGTCGGTGTCGCCCGGGTCGGCCGACACGAAGGCCAGGTACCGGTTGTCGGCGCTGAGCCGCGGATACGCGGTGAAGGCGGCCGGGTCGGCGGCGTCGATCCGGCGCAGCTCGCCCCTCCTCAGGTCGCGGACGAAGACGTTGTGCCCACGGTGTGCTGCTCCTGACGGCCATCGGCACGCCGTGGGCGGTCATCACCCTCATCGGCTTCGCCCACTGCGGCGGGGTCTACGGCGCGGACGCCCTCCAGGTCTTCAACCGCCGCGCCCGGGGCGGCGTCCACTGGTACCGCGCCGGCTGAAACGTCCCGGCGGCACTCTCGTGGGCGGCCGGGGCGACGGTGGGTGCCCTTGGGTGTCCTGGCGGTGTCCCTGCCGTCGTACGAGGGACCTCCGCCGGCGCTGACCGGCGGGGTGGACCGCAGATTCCTGCTGGCGGGGGTGGCAGGGGTGGTGTATCTGGGGTCGGCCCCGGGGTCCGTTTCGACGGAAGCAGGGGCCGAGGCCCCTGCACCGGCTTCTGTGTCCGACTGATTCGGGCGGTGGGTGGCACAGGTCTCAGGGGTCCGGGAGCGGAGCCCCCGGGGACCGGGAGCACTCAGCCCAGGTGGTGCATCCAACCGTGGGCGTCCGCGGCCGTACCCCGCTGAATGTCCAGCAGCGCCTGGCGCAGCCGCAGCGTGACCTCGCCCGGCTCTCCCCCGCTCTGCTTCCACTCCGCCCCGGCCCGCTTCACCGTACCGACCGGAGTGATGACCGCGGCCGTACCGCAGGCGAAGACCTCGGTCAGCGAGCCGTTCTCCGAGTCCCGCTGCCACTGCTCGACCGAGACCCGGCCCTCCTCGGCCTCGTACCCGAGGTCACGGGCGACGGCGAGCAGGGAGTCGCGCGTGACGCCCTCCAGGATCGACCCGGTGAGCGACGGCGTGACGATCTTGTTCCCGTACACGAAGTACAGGTTCATGCCGCCCAGCTCCTCGACCCAGGTGTGCTCCACGGCGTCGAGGTAGCAGACCTGGTCGCAGCCCTTCGTGGCGGCCTCGGCCTGCGCGAGCAGGGACGCCGCGTAGTTGCCGCCGGTCTTCGCGTCGCCCATGCCGCCGGGGACGGCGCGGACGCGGTCCTCGGAGACCCAGATGGACACCGGCTTCACACCACCGGGGAAGTACGCCCCGGCCGGGGAGGCGATCACCAGGAACAGGTACTCGTTGGCCGGCTTCACACCCAGCCCGACCTCGGTGGCGATCATGAACGGGCGCAGGTAGAGGGACTCCTCGCCACCGTGCGCCGGCACCCACGCCTTGTCCTGCTTCACCAGGGCGTCGCACGCCTCGATGAACGTCTCGACCGGCAGCTCGGGCATCGCGAGCCGGCGGGCGGAGCGCTGAAAACGCTCGGCGTTCTTCTCGGGGCGGAAGGTGGCGACGGACCCGTCGGGCTGGCGGTAGGCCTTCAGGCCCTCGAAGATCTCCTGCGCGTAGTGCAGGACCGTGGTGGCGGGGTCGAGGGAGATCGGCGCGTACGGCACGAGCTGGCCGTCGTGCCAGCCGCGGCCTTCCGTCCACTTGATCGTCACCATGTGGTCGGTGAAGTGGCGGCCGAACCCGGGGTTGGCCAGGATCCCCTCGCGTTCCGCGTCGGAGAGCGGGTTGGCGGAGGGCTTGAGCTCGATCGTGGGCGTCGTCATGGGTTGATGTCCTTCACCGGTTGTAGTGACGGGCCGCGCTCGGTACTGCTCTGATGGTGACCCACGACGCGAC
>NZ_JBEXSH010000600.1:0-5651 GCF_040613555.1 Streptomyces sp. NPDC006265 | reverse complement strand
TGCCGGTCCTCGCGCGGCTGCGCGTGCCTGGTGCCGCCTTCGTGGGTGCCGGCAGACGGCTCCGCGTCCAGGCGCTGGTCCTGACCCCGGCCCAGCAGCCCGCCTACGCCACTCTCGCGCTCGGCTCCGCGCTCGCGCTGCTGATGTACCCGCACGTGCTGACGGCGGGGTTCGCCGCCGACGGACCACGCACCCTGCGCAAGGTCTCGGTGGCGCTGCCCGCCTGGACGGGACTGCTCGCGCTCTTCGGCGTCCTCGGCTTCGCCGCGCTCGCGGCCGGGGTACGGGCGCCGGAGGGCGGGGCGGAGGCGGCTGTGCCGATGCTGGTCGACCGGCTGATGCCGGGCCCGCTGGCGGGGCTGGTGTTCGGCGCGATCACCGTGGGGGCGCTGGTCCCGGCGGCGGTGATGTCGATCGCGGCCGCCACCAGTTTCGTACGCAATGTGTACGTCGAGTACGTGCATCCGACGGCCACGCCCAAGCGGCAGGTCCGCATCGCCAAGGCCGTCTCACTCATCTCGAAGGCCGGGGCGGTCGCATTCGTCTTCGGGCTGCGCGACCAGGACGCGATCAACCTCCAGCTGCTCGGCGGGGTCTGGATCCTGCAGATCTTCCCGGCCGTGGCCGTCGGGCTGTTCACCGGGCGGCTGCATCCGCGGGCGCTGCTCGCGGGCTGGGGCGTGGGGATGGCGGCCGGGACGTATCTGGTCGTGCGCGAGGGGTTCTCCTCCATCGTGGGGCTGGGTTCCGGGCCGCTGGAGATCTACGCCGGTCTCGCCGCGCTCGTGCTCAACCTGATCGTCGCGGTGGCCGGCACCGCCGTACTCGAACGTCTCGGCGTCCCACGCGGCGCCGATCTGACCGACCTGCCGTCCCGCCTGACCGTCAGGCGGCGTCCGGAGACGGGAGCGAACCAGCAGTGAGACCCAGACACCCGATACCCGTGCCGGAACCCGGCGTCGAGGCACTGACGCCCGCACCGGCCGATCCGGCGGAGCTGGAGCGCGAGGCCGGACTCGCGGGGCTCTTCGAGCTGCACTACTCCTCGATGCTGCGCCTGGCCGTGCTGCTGGGCGCGGACGACCCGGAGAACGTGGTGGCCGAGGCGTACTACCAGATCTACCGGAAGTGGCGGCGGCTGAGGGACACCGAGGCGGCGGAGGCGTATCTGCGCTCCACCGTGTGCAATCTGACCCGGATGCGGATCCGCCATCTCCAGGTCGCCCGCAAGCACGTGGAGAACCCGCCCGAGGAGACCGTCGTCTCCGCCGAGAGCGCCGCGCTGCTCCGTGACGACCAGCGCGTCCTGATCGACGCGCTGCAACAGCTGCCGGCCCGGCAACGCGAGGCGCTCGTGCTGCGGCACTGGCTCGGGCTGAAGGAGGGCGAGATCGCCGCCGCGATGGGCATCTCCGCAGGTTCGGTGAAGACGCACACCGCGCGCGGCCTCGCCGCACTGACCCAGGCGATGGAGGCCCGGCGATGAACCACACCGACCCGGATCGCACGGAGCGGGAACTGACCGAGGCCCTGGCCGCACTCGCCGGCGGGGTGCACGCCGCGCCGGACGCCTATCGCACGGCACGCGGCGAGTGGCTGCGCCGCGAACGCCGCCGCCGGCTGGTCCTCGCCGTGCTCATCACCGTCGTGTTCGCACTGGCCACACTGATCGGGCTGTGGGTGCTGAACGAGGCACCGTCCCGTCCGGGGGCGATCTTCTCGGGGCTGGGGCACGACCCGGGTACGTCGCTCCCCTGAGGCGGTCGTGTACGCGGCGCGTGCGCGCGACTCCTCTGAGGCCGTTGCGTACGCGGCGCCCGCCGCACGGCTCAGGGCGGCATGCGGTAGGTCACATGCGTGACCCGGCTCGCTGCCCGCGGCGTCAGCTGCTCCAGTTCCAGCGGCGGGACGCCCTCGAACAGCCGTGTGCCGGCGCCGAGGGTGAGCGGCGCGATGTGCAGCCGCAGCTCGTGGATCAGGCCGGCGGCGAGGTACTGGTTGACGGTGGTCGCGCCGCCGAGGACGGTCGTCGCTGTCGCCGGCCGCCGTGCCCGCCTGGTCCAGGGCGGACGCGATGCCGTCGGTGACGAAGTGGTACGTGGTACCGCCGTCCATCGGCCGCGGCTCGCGCGCGTGGTGGGTGAGCACGAACACCGGCGCGTGGAACGGCGGATCGACACCCCACCAGCCGTTCCACAGCCGATCCCATGCGCCCCGTACCGGGCCGAACATGTTGCGGCCCATGATGAACGCCCCGGCTGTGTTCAGCCGGTCGATCTCGGTCCGGTTCTCGTCGGGTGTGTCGAACATCCAGGCGTGCAGCCCGGCGCCCGAGCCGTCACCGCCGTCGTCTCCGAACGGGCGCTCCTCGGTCTGGTCGAGCCCGGCCGAAAAGCCGTCGGCCGAGATCGTGATGTCGCAGATCACCCTGCCCGTCGGCGTCGTCATGGCCCTCTCCTCCGTGTGGCGCTCGGTATCGGAATCCACGGCGTCAGGTTTCGGAAACTGCGCGCATGAGCTCCCGACTTCGAGAGCTGTGCCGGCGCCACGCGGATGCGAAAGTGTGATCGCCCATATGACTCGCGGGAAGGGACCCTTCGGTATGGCCGTCATCCACCGCACCACCCTGAAGCCGACCAAGCTGGAGCTGCTCACGTCCTGGCTTCCTTCCCGCCCCTGGTACCGGGGCGGCGCCGGCGAGCCGACGTTGACGAAGGCGGGCGGCTTCCGGCTCGACGATCCGCAGGGCGAGGTGGGGATCGAGTTCATGGTGGTCACCGACTCCTCCGACCCTCAGCCGGTCGTGTATCTGGTGCCCCTCACCTATCGCGGTGCGCCGCTCGACGGGGCGGAGCACGCCCTCGTCGGCACGATGGATCACGGCGTGCTGGGGCAGCGCTGGGCCTACGACGGTTGCCACGACCCGGTGCTGGTCGCCCGGTTGACGGCCCTGATCGAGGGGCGGGCGCAGGCCCAGGACCAGATCGTCAGTGACACCCCCGCGAGAGAGGTCGTCGCCTCCTGCACCGGTGAAGGGCCCCTCCCCAGGGACTTCACCGCGACCGACGACGAGGAGGGCACCGCGCTCACCACGCCGCAGGGCACGACCCTCCGTGTGCACCGGGCTCTGCAACCGGCTCCGGACAGCCGGTTCGTCCCTCCGCAGGGAGCCGTCGGCCACGTCAGCGGCTCCTGGGAGACACCGGAGGGCACCCGCGCCGCAGGGGCGTTCGTCGTCCTGCACGGCGCCGTCCGGGCCTGGCTTCCCCGGAGTCAGCGAGTCCGTGAGCGGAACGTCCTGCGGTAGGCGTCCGGGGGCACGCCGACCGTGCGGTTGAAGTGGCGGCGCGGCATCGTGGCGGTCCCCATGCCGGTGGCCGCCGCGATGGTGTCGATACCGTCATCGGTCTTCTCCAGCCGTTCCCGGGCGTGCCGGATCCGCTGGGTCAGCAGCCATGGCAGAGGGGTCGTGCCGGTCACCGCCCTGAAGTGGCGGTCCAGGTGCCGGGAGCTCATCCCCGCCCGGCGGGCCAGGTCCTCCACGGTCAGCGGCTGGTCGAGCCGTTCGATGATCCAGGGGAACCGGGCGGCGAGCGGGTGGTCGTCCTGCTCGGGCACCGGAGCGGTGACGAACTGAGCCTGGCCGCCCGCCCGGTGCGGTGGCACGACCAGGCGGCGGGCGACGGCGTTGGCGACCGACGAGCCGAGGTCGAGACGGACGAGGTGCAGGGCACAGGTCCAGCGCGGCGGCCTTGCCCGCGGAGGTGACGAGACTTCATGCATCCACCGACGACCCGGTACCGGCCGGCTGCCGAGCGCGTCAGAAGGCCGGTGCGGACTGCTCGGCGGGCTGGTTCTGGCGCCGTGCCCCGAGTACCGCGTCCCGCAGCCGCTCCTGAGCCATCGTCAGGCAGGCGTACACCGCTCCCTGCGCCGTCGACAGACCGATCAGGTGCTGCACCGCTCTGATCTCGGGGACGGCCGGCAGGCTCCGGCCGAGCCGTCCGCGTACCTCCGGAAGTACCTCGTCGACGAGCGGCCGCAGCCGGCCCACGAAGTAGACCGACTCGGGGTCCAGCGTCACAGCGACGATGCTCACAGCGGTCACGATCGCCGTGGTGAACGCCTCGAGCACCTCGGCGCGGGGAGCCTCGGGGTGCGGCTCCAGCCAGAGATCCTCGACGCGCTCGAGCTCAAGCCCCCGCCCACGCGCGAACCGGAGAAGACCCCTGGTGCTCAGCAGCGCGTCGAGGATCTCGTTCCCGGCGCCGGAGGACAGCACGCCGATGTCGCCGAAGTTGGGCGTTTCCCCTCGGGCGAGCTCGTGATCCGTGCAACTGGCGAAGTTCAGTATGGTGCTGACGCTGAAGAGCGCGGCGTTGGTGATGGTGGCGTCGTTCGTGAGGATCCCGAGCAGGGCCGCGTTGGCATCGCTGTCGAGAACCACGGGGGCGTCGACCAGGTCCTCGATGGCCCGGTGGAGGTCGGAGCCCTCGAAGATCTTCATCGACTCCGCGGGGCCGAAGATCTCCGTACCGCCCCGGACCCGGCCGGGCACCGCGGCGACGATCTGCCGCAGCGGGCCCTGCGCGGATTCGGCGGCCTGCGCGATCAGGTCGACCAGCCAGCGTGCGGCGTCCTCGACCTCTTGGTGTTCGGCGGTGGCGACGGCCAGGTGGTGCACCTCGCGGCCCCTGAGGTCGGTCACCAGCACACCGGTGGTCTGTGCACCGAAGCTGATACCGACCACGTGCCCGGTCGTGCCGGGCAGGTCGAGATAGGTGGAGCGGCGACCACGGCCGGTGACCTCGTCCGTCCCGCCGTCGACGACGAAGCCGTCGGCCCGGAGTTCCTCCACCGCGCGGGACACCGTGGCCTTGCTCAAACCCGTCAGCTCGATGAGCTGGTTCCGGGTGAGGGGCGCGTGGGAGAGGACCACGTCGAGGACCGACGCCTTGTTGTAGTCGCGAGGGGTTGGGTTAGAGGTCACGTGATGACCATAGCGAGCCCGGTACGCCGATCCTGCCGGGACCGGCCTGGGGGTGATGATCCTGGGTTTCGGCGGGGCGATGGCAGGTTGCTCGCGCCCGCCTGCCGTCGTCGCCTGGACGTGCTGAAGGGTGCCCTCGAGGCCCTCTCCGTCGTCTTCTGCTGGGCCGGACGGTTCTCGGCTCATCTGTCATGCACTCCGAAGGGTCCCCAAAGCACTCCCAGCAGAACCGCCGCAGCGCGGCGCGGGCCAGGAGGCTGGGGGTCGATGACCGACTGACTGTCGGCAGCGAGCATCGATCAGGCGGTGGACCCCTGTGCGGTCAGCCGCCGCGACGCGATGACGTCACCGGGTTGATCACCCCTGCATACAGGGCGACTTGACCGCATACCGGCGAATACCACTCGCGATCAGCGCCTTTCCGTCCATGTCCGACGCTACGCAGGGGCATCTCTTCCACACAAGACGCCGGTCGCCCGCCCATTCGACGTCTAGCTAGTAGATTGTCGCTGCTAAGTGTGGCTGTGATTGGTGGAGTTGACGGTCGGGCAGCCTCCCCTCGTCGCTTCACTTCGGCCGGGCGGGGGTGCCATGTCGTCGCAGAAGAAGTATCCGGTTGCCTTGAGTGCTGAGGATCGTCAGGCGTTGGTGCGGGTGACCA
>NZ_JBEXSH010000599.1:0-5653 GCF_040613555.1 Streptomyces sp. NPDC006265 | reverse complement strand
GGACGGCGGCGTCCAGGTCGGAGAGCGTCAGGTACTGCGGGAGCGGCCGGGTCGTGGCGGGCTCCGGCAGCTCGAGGTGCGGCCGGCGGCCGGTGCGCACCAGGTCGTCGATGAGCTCCTGGACGTCGGGCTGCCCGGGTGCGGTGGGCCAGCCGACGATGGTGGTGGCCGCATCGAGCGTGAGGCGGATACGTGTGACGGGACGGGTCTGGGGTTCGGGCACGGGGTTCCTTGTCTCGGGGTCGGGCCGGGTCAGAAAGAGGAGACCCAGCCGGTGACGGAGGCGATCGCGTTGCGGATGCCGGGTGCGATGCCGGTGGAGGCGAGGCAGAACCCGAACAGCGCGGCCGCCAGGGCGGGCCACAGCCGCAGGTAGCCGGTGCGCAGCAGCACCAGGACGATGACGGCGGCGACTACGACAAGGGACAGGGAGATGACCACGGCGGTTCGGGCTCCTTCTCGGGGGGCTACTTCTTGAGGGCGGTCAGGGTGTTGCGGACGCTGCCGAGGCGGACCTGGCGGCCGCCGTCGGCGTTGACGGCCTCGAGGACCGCAGCTGCGTCCATGTCGCCGTCGGAGTCCTCCAGGACGGCCTGGACGCGTTCGGCGAGCGTGCGGGCGCGGGGCTTGGTCGGCTCGGGCATCGTGGGGACCGGTGAGGCCGGGCGCTTCTTGCCGCCGGACCGGCGACCGCCGCCGCCTTCGCCGTCCTCGTCTTCCTCTTCCATGGGGAAGATCGCGGCGTACGCCTCGGGGCCGTCCAGGCGTCCGGCGTAGGCGTCGCCGGCGTCGTCCCAGGACGCCTTCTCCAGCTGCCGGACGGGTCCGTCGCCGTACAGGGCGAGCATCTCGGGGTCCAGGCCCTCCACCGGGACGGTGCTGCCGACGTTGAAGAACCGGAAGCGCGAGGTGGGGGAGGGGCCGGACAGCAGGTAGCCGCTGCCCTGGGTGCCGGGCGCGTCTTCGTCCGCGGCCTCATCGAACTGGCTGATGAGCTTGATGGCCCCGGAGTACTTCGGGATCGGGGCGAGGGACTGCCCGGCGGCCAGCAGACCGTCGGAGACCAGCTGCCGCATCATCGTCGACGTCCAGCGCAGCAGGATGACTTCGCCGTCCTTGAGCATGCCGCGCAGCGTGTCCGAGCCGCCCAGCTCCTCGAGGTGACCGGCCTGCGCGGACAGGTGCACACCGATACCGAGCGAGCGGCCGGTGCGGCCGATGTCCTTGATGTAGTACGTCGCCTCATCCCGGAAAGGCGCGCCCTTCTCCAGCAGCCGGTTGGCTTCGTCGATCCGCAGGGACAGCAGCGGGTCGGGCCGGTTCATCAGGAACTTGGAACGGCCGGCCTCCGCGTAGCGGGTCTGCCGTCCCTGCATGACCAGCCACATCGTGCGCAGCTGCGCCATCGCGCCTTCCGGCGTGGTGACGAACCAGTCGACGTTGTCGCGGGCCTCGGGCACGGACTGGCCGCCCTTGAGGTCCGAGAGGAACGTGACGATCCCGGAGCGCTTCTCCGCCGCCAGGATCACCTGCAGGCCGGTCGACTTGCCCGCGCCGGTGGTGCCGAACAGCAGACCGCGCTGCGCGGATCCGGCCTTGGGGTCGTACAGGCGCATCCGGGCGGGGCGGCCGTTGTGGTAGCTGCCGACCCAGATGCGGCCCTGGTCGTCCATGGCGAGCTCGCGCGGGTCGGGCAGTTCGACGTCGGCGAGCGGGTCGGACGGGTAGATCGTGACCAGGGCGTGGTTCATGCCGTCGGTCTCGATCGCCAGCCTGCTGGGGTCCTCGATCCGCAGGGCGGAGGCGAGGCGGATCGGGTCGTAGGCGATCAGGTCCCCGGGCGGGGCCTCAACGGTGAGTTCGTAGATCGTCTCGGCGGTCATGCGCCCAGCTCCTTTTCGATGTTGACGGCGCGGATGGAGGTGATGACGGTGCCGGGCATGCCCTTGGGGGCGACGTTCTGTGCCCAGTGCGTGTAGGGGTCGTCGGCCTCTTCGGCCGGGGCCGTGCCGACGGTCAGGCGCCGCACTCCGGCGCCCTGGCGGGGCACGGGGGTGATGGAGAGTTCGTCCTCCGGCCAGTTCAGGGCGGCGGACAGCTCCAGCAGGTTGATCGTCGGGACGGGCTTGCCGGGGAGGGTGGAGCGGATCACGGCGCGCATCGTGCGGCCGCCGGTCTCTTCCACCTGCTCCAGCACAGTGTTGGGGGCGGCGCCGTCCTCGATGGCGACGCGCTGCGCCCAGAACGCGGCGGCGGGGTGCTGCGGTCCGGCCGGGGCCGTCTCCACCAGGAGCTCCCGGCTCTGTTCGACCGCCTGGGGGGTCAGCGACGGCTCGCGGCCGGCGAGGACCTTCGCGATCCGGGCGGGGCGCACCCTGAGGACGACGGCCGTCCAGACGGCGTCGGCCAGCAGGTCCCACCACCAGTCCAGGCCGCTCCACACGCGCTGCGTGGTGAGCAGCGCGGCCAGCGAGAGCGACGGGGACAGGTACAGGGCCATGGCCGCGTCCAGGGCGCGGCCCTTGGGCAGCGTCGCCGACCAGATGGTGCCGTATCCGGCGGCCAGGAGGGCGCCGCACACGGACCACGTGCTGGACAGCCTGCTCCCCGGGCATCCCAAGGACGATGTCGCCCTGCTCGTCGCCCGCACGCGGAAGCTGCCGCCCGATCAGATCGCCGACTGGGATGTGCCGGCGGACCCGGCCGCCGTCTCCGGCATGCGCGACGCTGTGTCGCAAAGACTCGAAGCGTGGGGCCTGTCGGAGTACGGCTTCACCATGGAACTCATCCTGAGCGAGCTCATCACCAACGCCATCCGCTACGGCGCCGGGCCGATCCACGTCCGGCTGATCCGCGACCGTACGCTGATCTGCGAAGTGGCCGACGGCAGCAGCACCTCCCCGCATCTGCGGTACGCCGCGACGACCGATGAAGGAGGCCGGGGTCTGTTCCTGGTGTCACAGATGGCCGAGCGCTGGGGCACCCGGTACACGCCGCACGGCAAGGTGATCTGGGCCGAACAGTCCCTGCCGGAGGTCACACAGCAGCCCGCCCCCAGTCCGGCCGACGCGGACATGCCCCTGGACGACGGGGCGGCCGAACGTTGATTCAGGGTCGTTGCGCAGGCCGCGGTCGACGCGGTGGAGGTTGTCGCCGCGGGTGCGGGCGGTCTCGACGACGTCTGCTCTCCGCGCGAGCGGACCACGACACTGAGCGTGCGCACGTCTCGTGTCGACCCAGAGTCGATACCCGAGAGCTCACGTACCCGGCGCGGGCGGTAGTCCAAGGTGCGGGTGTGGACGTCGAGCACGTGCGGGCGTGAGCCGCGTCGCATCGGAAAGGGTGAGACTTGCTATGCAACGAGTTGCATAGCACGATCGTCGGCATGGCGCTCGAGCACGCGATCCTGGTGTCGCTCCTGGAGAAGCCGGGATCCGGCTATGAGCTGGCCCGGCGTTTCGAACGGTCCATCGGCTACTTCTGGACCGCGACCCACCAACAGATCTATCGCGTACTGAAGCGCATGGAGAACGACGGCTGGGTCGAAGCCCGGGAGGTCCCGCAGCAAGGACGCCCGGACAAGAAGGAGTACTCCGTCGCCGACCTCGGCCGGGCCGCGCTGTCCTCGTGGTTGCACGATCCGATCGAGCCGGAGAGCGTCCGCCACGACCTGGCAGTGAAGATCCGGGGTGCCGCCTTCGACGACCCCGCCGCCCTGATCCGCGAGGTGGAGCGCCACCGGCAGACGCACCAGGACCGGCTGGCGCACTATCTCGCGGGCGAGGAGCGGGACTTCACGGGGCCCGAAGCCGGTGTGACCGCTCCGGAAACTCCGCTGGACGCGGAGCGGGAGCTCCAGCACGTCGTCTTGCGCGGCGGCATCGCGTACGAGCGGATGATGATCGGCTGGCTGGACGACGTGCTCGCCACGCTGGCCCGGTTCGGCCCTGACCACTGACCGCGCCACCGCACCGGACATGACTGCTCCTCCGCTCCGGCTCTCAGGCTCACCGTCCGCCGCACCCAGCGATTTCTCCATCCGTCCACCTGCCGAAAGGGGTCCTCACCATGGCCGACCAACTGCTCTTCAACCCGCGCACTTACGACCCCGCGCACTTCGACCCCGAGACACGCCGCTTGCTGCGTGCCACCGTCGACTGGTTCGAGGGGCGCGGGAAGCGGCAGCTGATCGAGGACTACCGGACCCGCGCATGGCTCGGTGACTTCCTCGCCTTCGCCGCGAAGGAGAACCTGTTCTCGACCTTCCTGACGCCGTCGTCCAGTGCAGGGGAAGGGGAGCCGGACAAGCGGTGGGACACCGCCCGTATCGCCGCGCTCAACGAGATCCTCGGCTTTTACGGCCTGGACTACTGGTACGCCTGGCAGGTCACCATCCTCGGCCTCGGCCCGGTCTGGCAGAGCGACAACGCCGCCGCGCGCGCCCGCGCCGCGGAACTCCTCGCCCAGGGCGAGGTGTTCGCGTTCGGCCTGTCCGAGAAGGCCCACGGCGCCGACATCTACTCCACCGACATGCTGCTCGAGCCCGACGGCGACGGCGGCTTCCGCGCCACCGGCTCCAAGTACTACATCGGCAACGGCAACACCGCCGGACTCGTCTCCGTCTTCGGCCGGCGTACCGACGTCGAGGGCCCCGACGGCTACGTGTTCTTCGCCGCCGACAGCCGTCATCCGGCCTACCACCTGGTCAAGAACGTCGTCGACTCGTCCAAGTTCGTCAGCGAGTTCCGCCTGGAGGACTATCCCGTAACGTCCGATGACGTCCTGCACACCGGCCGCGCCGCCTTCGACGCCGCCCTCAACACGGTCAACGTCGGCAAGTTCAACCTGTGCACCGCCTCGATCGGCATCTGCGAACACGCGATGTACGAAGCCGTCACCCACGCCGACAACCGCGTCCTCTACGGCCGCCCCGTCACCGCCTTCCCGCACGTGCGACGCGAGCTGACCGACGCATACGTCAGGCTCGTCGGCATGAAGCTGTTCAGCGACCGCGCCGTCGACTACTTCCGCTCCGCCGGCCCGGACGACCGGCGCTACCTGCTCTTCAACCCGATGACGAAGATGAAGGTCACCACGGAGGGCGAGAAGGTCATCGACCTGATGTGGGACGTCATCGCCGCCAAGGGCTTCGAGAAGGACAACTACTTCAGCCAGGCGGCCGTGGAGATCCGCGGCCTGCCGAAGCTGGAGGGCACGGTCCACGTCAACCTGGCGCTGATCTTGAAGTTCATGCGCAACCATCTCCTCGACCCGGCCGTGTACCCGAGTGTGCCGACGCGTCTCGACGCGGCCGACGACGACTTCCTGTTCCGGCAGGGACCGGCCCGAGGTCTGGGCTCGGTGCGCTTCCACGACTGGCGCCCGGCCTTCGAGGCGTACGCGCATCTGCCGAACGTCGCTCGTTTGCGCGAACAGGCCGACGCGCTCTGCGAGTTCGTCGCCACAGCCGCCCCCGACGCGGAGCAGAGCCGCGACCTCGACCTCGTCCTCTCGATCGGCCAGCTCTTCGCGCTCGTCGTGCACGGGCAGCTCGTCCTGGGAGCGGGCGCGGCGGGGATGCGATGTCCGTGGGCGTGGCTGAGCAGGTACAGCGCGGCCTGGAGGATGAGCGCGACGCGGTGCTTGGGCAGCG
>NZ_JBEXSH010000598.1:0-5665 GCF_040613555.1 Streptomyces sp. NPDC006265 | reverse complement strand
AACCCTATGCGACAGTTCGGGAGCTGCGGTCGACCCGGGGGCCGAGTCGGACACGGAGGCGTACGCCGATCACCGGACATGGAGGAGACCATGCTTCCGCCGGACTACCAGCGCAGCCTCGCCACCGTGCGTCAGGTCGCAGGGCCGGTCATGGTCCGCCAGGTCGGCGAGATGCTGGGGGCCGACGTCACCGTGCGGGCCAGTTGGAACCGCTGCGCGGAAGATGGTCAGACTCGTCGACCGCGGCTGGCTGCGCAACCTGCCCGACGGGCGCTTCACCACCCGCCTGTGACCAGGGACGCCATCGCCCGCAGTGGTGTCAATCCCCTGTTTTCGTAGAGAAGTTGGTTTTGCGGCCCGGCCTTCCCGGTCGGTCCGGGCTCGCGTTTCCTGGATGATCCATTCGAACTCGACGGGCGGTTTCCGGCCGGCCGCGCTGTGACGCCGCTTCGTGTTGTAGAAGTCCGCGATCCACGTCGCCCTCTTCAGCCGTGCCTCGGCCCGCGTGGCGAAGGTGTGTCGGTGGACGTACTCGACCTTGAGGACCGAGTGGAACGACTCCGCGGCGGCGTTGTCCAGCGCCGACCCGACTCGCCCCATCCGGTGCCTGGCCGGCACATCTCCACGTACACCCACAAGCCTCGCCGTGCCCGTTCGCGTGCCGCGCGTGCGCACCCGCACCGGGCTCGTACGGACTGCGCGTGCCGGTAGAACGGACTACGCGTACCGGTAGATCTGACTATGGTCCTCCAACTGGTCCGGAGTGACGTCCCACGGCGGCATCCTCTGATGCCGCGCAACGACCCGACCGCGTTGTGCGTCCCCCCGGGCGAGCGGCTTCGCGGGAAGGTAGCGGGCGCCCGGGTGCCGCCGCTGCCAGCGGGACCAGAGAAGGTCCACAAAGGCGTGGTGGAACCAGAAGACGGGATCGTTGACAGATGCGCCGCCCATCATGTGGCCGCCGACCCAACGGTGTACCCGGTTGTGGGTGCGCCACGAAGCGGCGCCGCGCCCGGGCCCCCACCCTTCCAGCTTGTTGCGGAACCCTTTGGTCGACCTGGAGTTCCAGGGTGCCGTGTCGTAGACCGGATCGTTGAGGGCCTCCTCCAGATTCCGGGCCGTCGGCAGCGCGATCGAGTCCCGCGGACGGCCCAGGTCGCGCGTGAGGAACTCCGTCTCGGTGATCCCCACCTTGATCGTCCACACGCCCCGGCCGTAGGCGAAGGGGCCGGACATCACCTGCCGGTCGGAACTCCGCCCGGTGCCGCCCAGCAGGTCATCGGTCCACGGTACGGCCGTCGGCGTGCGGTTGCGCGTCCAGTCCCAGTACGGCACTGTCACGGACTCGTCCACGCGGCGCAGCGCGTTCTCCAGGTCCAACAGGAACCTGCGGTGCCAGGGCAGGAAGGAGGGCGACATGTGGGCGGCGCGCAGGCCGTCCTCACCGTCGGGGGTGTAATAGTCGATGTGCGTACGCACGAACGCGTCGTACTCGCCGCGTCGTTTCAGCTCCAGCAGCGCGTTGACGAGTCGGCGTCGTTCGGACCGGGTGAGCGTGCTGATGTCCTTACGCGTGTACACCATGGCGATGCTCCCCCTCGGCGGCGTTGGTCCCGCTCTCCGTGCGACTGTCCCGCTCGCCCGGCGTACCGAGCTGTTCGTCGGGGCCGAGTTCGTCGACGGCAGCACGCGCGGCGGCGAGCGGGGTCGCGTACGACTCGTAGTGGTCGACCATGCTCATCCAGCTGCCGTCCGCCCGGCGCATCAGATGCAACGGCCGCCCGTCCACGGTGACGTGCCATGCCCTCGGGCTGCCCTCCCCGGGCCGCCCGGTGTCATACCTGACACCTGCGATACGGCGCCCGCGATACGTCTCGTCGAACCGTTCCTCGTCTCCTGCCGGTCCCGGCGCCTTCCCCTCCGATCCCGACGCCCTCCCGGTCGTCCCCGACGCCACCAGAACCGGGGCGAGAGGCACCGTGAACGCTGATGCGAACAGCCCCCACAGCATCCGGCGCCGCACCACGGCCCTGGCGTGGTGCACGGCGGGCGGCTTTACCGCAGGGGGGGCAGAATCAGGGGCCGCGGGCGCGGACGCCGGTGCGGGGCATGCTGGTTGTGGGTGCAGTGGTTTACCTGTTCGCAATGCCTGCTTCCTCCTCGCCCTGAAAGACGGTCGCGTGACACACGCTCCG
The DNA here is from genome assembly GCF_040613555.1 of Streptomyces sp. NPDC006265. NCBI lineage: Bacteria > Bacillati > Actinomycetota > Actinomycetes > Kitasatosporales > Streptomycetaceae > Streptomyces > Streptomyces sp. NPDC006265. Next base: position 3,470 of record NZ_JBEXSH010000598.1, on the reverse strand, counting down.
CGGGCCGATTCCATACACGGTGAATGGGCCGGGCGACCCGGCTCAGCCCTGCGCCTGCAGTCCGCGGGCCAGTCGAGCGCTCTCACGATCGAAAGCCTTCTTCGTCTCCTGGGCGGTGCCGGGCAGGAATTCCTGGACCTCTGTGTCGAGCTCCTCCGACTGGGGGGCCGTCGACCGCGGGTCGACATGCTTCGCGACCTTGTTCGCCTCTTCGGCGAGGTCGGCGGCCTGGACCTTCGGCACCTCGAGAGCGAAAGCGGGAGTGGCGGCACCGGCCATGACCAGGGACCCGACAACGAGGGCGGCAGCCTTAAGACGCTTCATCATCTTCCTTTCTGCGGCAACTCGGTAGTCACCAGGGTGAATTACTTCACCCTTTTCAACGAGGCCCGGACTGAGCGGAAACCCCGCACGCAGGAATTTCGATGGCTCACACGCAAGGTCACCCGATTGAAGGGCGTGCCCTATCCGTCTTCCTCATCCTCGCATGAGCAGGGAAAAGACCTGGTCCGGCCATCTGAAATGGAATTTTCATACCGGCTCGCCACGGGGCCGGTACGGCATCCGTGGCCGGGTGCCTGCTTCCCCTCAGGCACACCTGCCCGCGCTCGGGAAGGCAGCGGGAGTGGCAGGCCGGCACGGCTGGCAGGTTGCCCAGGAGGCCGGAGACGCTGGCCACGAGCCAACCGTCTCGAGCTCCCCGGCCGCGCGCCCTGGCGTAGCAGCGCCCGCACCTCGTCACCGTCGGCACCCGTCTCGTGGCGGCCCTCTCCTCCCCGATCCCCACGGCCTGCCCCGGTCCGGGCACCAAGATGGCGGGCACAGCGATACCGGCGACGACAGGCACGAGTCATCTGCTGCGGAGCCGTTGCTGTACGGCCATGGCTGTGCCCGGCCCGACCAGTCCGACCGCTCGCACGAGTGAGCGGGTCTCGCCACATGCTCGGATGCCGGACGCTGTGCGTCCGGCATCCGGAGGAGGTGGAGCCACTATCGACGGGAGATCGCCCGGCCCTTCCGGTAGAGGACGACGCCGCTCGCCGTAAGGATCGCGGCGAGCCCCGAGGCCACGAGCACCTGCTGCTCACTGCCGGTTTCGGCGAGGGAGGGCGGCTCAGCGGGGGGCTCTTCGTCGGGCGTGGACGAGGTCGGTGGGGTCGTGGGCGTTGACGTCGGCGGCTCGGAATTCACCGGCGGCGGGGTGGTCGGCGGCTGGGTGGTCGGAGGCTGCGTAGTCGGCGGCGTAGTCGGGGTGTCGCCGTACCCGGTCTCGTCGTCGCCGTAACCGCTGTCGTCGCCGTACCCGGTCTCGTCGTCGCCGTAACCGCTGTCGTCGCCGTACCCGGCTTCGTCAGCACCGGCGGAGCCACCTGCGTGGCTTCGGCCGAGTCGCGTGAAGTTCTCACTGTTGTCAAAGTTGCGGGCGGCAGCGTGCGGGTTCGGGCCGGCATCGCAGTGCTTCTCGAGGGACGGGTTCAGTGAGGCACCCGTGGCACTCGGACTGCCGCAGGCATTCGGGGGAACGTCGGACCGGGAGTCCGCGAACGCAGCGCCCCCGTACAGGGGCAGGATGCTCGTCGCGGCGGCGGCCACGAACAATGCCCTGCTCAGGTTCTGTCGCATTCTCGTCGTCTTCCTGCTCGAAGGACTGATGTACCGGCTGTGGAGCCCGAGGTACAGGATCAGGGCCGGCCTTTCCACAGCCAGTCGGCCGCTGTTCCGACGAAGGCTCGCCGTCGCCGGACGGCAGATGCTGTGGAATCTCGTGTCTGTCGCGCACCGGGACCAAGCAAGGTGCCCGCAGCCGCAGCCGCAGCCGCAGCCGGAACGGTGAAAGCCTCGTGCCCGCTCGACCGGTCACTCGCTTGTCAGGCCTTCCCCCTCCTCCCACGACTGCGTCGGGGAGCGACTTCATGTCTACCGTAGTTGCGCCGCCGCTTGATTTTCTGACTTGTCAGGTGGTGCGATCCGGTGAAATGCCAATACCGGCAGCATGGGCACTGATAGATCCGGTCCGGAATCCGCTCCAACAGCGGCTGCCTGACCAACCACGCGCGAGCCCCGCCTTCGGTGCGGAACGATGCCTTTCCCGTTTCCGGACAACGCGGCAGGACGATCATGTCGCCCATTTCCCCTCCGGTGCACACTCTGGCCCCATCGCCTGCGGCGCAGCGATTGGGCGTTCAACCCCGGTGAACAGAAAGCGCCCCTCCCGCGACGGACCAGGCTGCTGCCTGATCCGTCGGCCAGGGAGAGACGCCTTCGGTTTTTGGTCACGAATTCTCGGGACCCGGACCCTCGGGACACGAGTCCTCGGGAATCGAGAACGGCTACCCGTGATCGGCGAACGGGACTTGACCAGTCACCGTCCGGGATCGGGGAGCTCCGCTCGTTCCGCAGATGTCACACAGCGGGAGCGGGGGCGGGAACCCCACCGCCACCGAGGAGGCCACCGAGGTCCACCGTCAGCTCGAGCCCGGCGTCGGCGGCAGCCGCCGCGTCGGCCTCGTTGTCGTTGACGTTGACGCTCTCGTTCTCGTTCTCGTTCTCGTTGTTGTTCGTGTTGAAGATGTTGATGTCGCCGAACTGGCAGTTCGGGACCGGGCCGTCGCCGGCGATGTCCCCGTCGGCCTCGGCCTCGGTGTTGCCGCAGACGTACGGGTCGTCCGCCGGGTGGTGGCCGGTGCCCGCGCTGGCAGCCGAGGCGGAACCGGCGACGATGGCCACCGCAGCGAGGGCCGAGGCGGCGCCCAACTTCATGCTCTTGCGCATTGAATCTCTCCGTTTCGGTCCTTCTCCGTTGGAAGAACGGAACCGATATTGCCCCAACTCCGAACCGCACACCACTTGAGAGGGCCCTGGCCCCTCAACTTCATCCGGATGGCCCCGCATGGCGGGTGATATGAATTTCATAAGGCGCAGGTCATGGCACATCAATCAGCCAGGAGAGCGATGGCGCGCCGCCCGGGATTCAGAGTTGAATAGACGCCATATCTTCGCCTGCTGCTCGAAAGCGGTGCCGTGTGCATTCACCCGCCGCCCCGGCACCGGCTCGAACGCGTCGATGGCCGGCGGTTCGCTTCGCGCATGGCCCGGCGCGCTGAGGCTCTGCGGCAGTGGACGGTGAGGGCGTGAGGGAGCAGCCAATTCGTCGACGCGGGAGGACAGTCACCCCGGAGGCCGGTGCGTCCGGTACGGCTGCGAAGCCCACTCGGCGATCGATCTCGTGGCGCTGGCCAACAACGCCAAGCCGAGCGGGTCCGGTTCGGGGCCGAGCGCGGCAGCTCACGATGAACCGGGCAGTCGTGGGGGCGGAAAACCGGTGAGCGCCCCTGGCGTCGAGCAGGGAGCCGCGGGACGCCCCCAAGTGCCCCTGGGGCGGCCGACGACGACGGGATCGACGGCGCTCGCCGCCCACAGTGGCTCTGGGACTGTCGCCGGACCCAGAGGCCGTCGGCATGCCGACGGCC
>NZ_JBEXSH010000597.1:0-5672 GCF_040613555.1 Streptomyces sp. NPDC006265 | reverse complement strand
GAGTACGTCCGGTACGAGGGCTTCCGGCCGGCACGCCGAGAGCACGCACCGGACGCCGCTCCTCAACGGGCAAACGTTGCCTGCCGCGGCACTAGGTCGTGACCGCAGACGTCCCGCCTGCCCCGCGACGCCTGGCACGCTCCCCCATGCTCTCGACTCCGCTCGAGCAGGGGGCACCCCCACTCGCCGCACCGGACGAAGCCCCGAGTACGTCCCGTGCGAGCAACTCCGCCCGGCACGCCGAGAGCACCCAGACGCCGCGGGGCCCGCCCTCCGGGCGGACGACGGGCCTGTCGCGGACACGACCCAGGTGTATTGATCGCCAGCGTTGTTAACGCTGGCGGGTCTTGAGCATGGCGAAGACCTTCGGTGTGGTGGAGCTGTCCAGGAACACACCGCACGGAGGTCTTCGTGTCCCACCGTGATGCCCGGCTGACCGTTCACGGCCGGCGGCTGCCCGTCGAACGGGTAGGCGCCGGCCGCCGATCACCCGCGCCAACAACCCTGCGGGTCAATACACCCAGGGCCTGTCGTGTGGATCAGGTTCCAGAGCCGGTCGTCGCGGTCGGTCCGGCGCCGTCGTCCGCCGGAGGAACAGCCACAGCGACGCGAGCAGCACGGTGCACAGACACCAGCTGCCCACCACGTCCAGCGGCCAGTGGTAGCCATGGCGGACCAGGCCGTAGCTCGCGCCGAGGACCAGGGCGGCGCAGAGGGTGATCAGGGCGCGGCGGGCCAGGGCCGTGCGGAGCCAGGGGAGCAGGAGCAGGGTCGCGGAGCCGTAGGCGATGGCGGCCGTGGCGGTGTGGCCCGAGGGGTAGTAGCCGGTGCCGGGCGGTTCGGCCGGGGTGCCCGGCCGGGCCATGAGCGCCTTCAGCGGGACGACCAGCGCCGGGACGAGGGCCATGAGCAGGGCCGCCGCGGCGACGGGCAGCCACCAGCGGTCCGCGCCGGCGCGGCGGTGGCGTACGGCGGCGTATCCGAGCGCGACGGCGAGGACCGGGACCGCGACCGGGATGGTGCCGAGGTCGGCGAGGACTTCGGAGCAGCGGTCCGGGTTCACCAGGACGCGGCTGAGCCGCTCGTCGAGCCGGACGAGCGGGCCGTCGGCGGCGACCTGCCAGGTGATCAGGGCGAACAGGAGGGCCGGAAGGGCGAGCAGAAGGGCGACCGGGCCCCGGAGTGTGGCGCGTTCCTGGTTCGCGGAGATCGGCATGGGGCACAGCTTGGCACGAGCACAGACGCCGACCCGGCCCCTGCGGAGGATCACGTGAACCAGCCGTCCCACGACGTCGGCCTCTTCGACCACTGCCCCTGGCTCTTCGCCGGACAGGCCTCCGGGGAGCAGCGCGCCGCACAGGAGCAGCGGCAGAAGCGGCTGCTCGCCGGGCCCGGGGAGGTGCGCCTGGGCGAAGGCTGCTTCGTGGCGGACACGGCCGCCGTGCACCCGGACGTGCTGCACCTGGGCGACCGCTCGTACATCGCGGCCCACGCCTACGTCACCGACGCCATACGCATGGGCGCCGACTGCACCGTCAACCCCTTCACGGTGGTGCGCGGGACCGTGACCCTCGGAGACGGGGTGCGCATCGGCGCCCACAGCTCGCTGCTCGGCTTCAACCACGGCTTGGCGCCCGACCTGCCGGTCCATCAGCAGCCGGTCACCAGCCAGGGGATCACGGTCGGTGACGACGTGTGGATCGGCTCGCACGTGGTCGTCGTGGACGGGGTCACCATCGGCGACCACTGCGTCATCGGAGCGGGGGCGGTCGTCACGAAGGACCTGCCCGCGTGGTCGGTGGCGGCGGGCAACCCGGCACGCCGCCTCCGCGACCGGCGCGAGCCGCGCGGGGCGAAGCGCCTGGCCGGCCCCGAAGACCTCGCCGGGGAACTACGGGCGTTCGCCGGAACGGCCCGGGCCCGGGCGACCGACCTGCTGGACCGCTCCTGGCGCCCGGACACCCGCCGCTACGCCGACCGGCCCGGCACCGAGCCGACCGTCCGGGCCCACTGCGACGCCGTCGAGATCGCCGACCTGCTCCTCGGGGACGTTCCGCCGCACCTGCCCGCCCCCGAACACGTCGAGCGGCTCAGGGCGTTGCAGGACCCCGCCACCGGCCTTGTCCCCGAGTACGGCGCCCCGGCGCCGCTCCCGGGCCCCGCCGGGGTGCCGGACGGCGACCCGGCCTATCACGTGCTGTGCGTCGGCTACGCGCTCGACCTGCTCGGCAGTTCCTTCGCCCACCCGGTCCACGCGGTGCGGACCACCACGGCCGACCGGCTGGTCCGGCACCTCGGCGAACTGCCCTGGACCGGCCGTGCCTGGCACGCCGGGGCGTGGGTCGACTCCTGGGCCACCGCCGCGCACTGGAACCTGCGCGCAGGAGGCGAAGCGGCCGCGCCGGGCGCGCTGGAGGCGCTGTTCGGGTGGCTGCACACCCACGCCGACCCGTGGACCGGGATGTGGGGCTCACCCATCCGGGAGACCGGACGCCTGCAGATGGTCAACGGCTACTACCGGCTCACCCGCGGTTCCTTCGCCCAGTTCGACCTGCCCGTGCCGTACGCGGAGCGCGTCATCGACACCGTCCTGGACCATGCCCGCGACCCCCGCCACTTCGCACCCGGCCGGGAGAACGCCTGCAACGTCCTGGACGTGATCCACCCCTTGTGGCTGTGCGCACGGCAGACCACGCACCGCTCGGAAGAGGCCCGCTCCTGGGCGGCGTCCCAGCTCACGGCGGCCCTGGGCCGGTGGCACCCGGACGGGGGTTTCGCCTTCGGCCCCACAGCCGACGGCTCCGGACCGGGCCGCGAACCCGGCCTGCAGGGCACGGAGATGTGGCTCGCCATCGTCTGGCTGCTCGCGGATGTCGTCGGCGTGGCCGATGCGCTGGGCTACCGCCCGCGGGGAATTCATCGCCCGGAACCCGCACCGGTGGAGAGGCCGGTCTGACGGGAGGGGCGGAGAGGGAGGTCGGCCGCCCCGGAACAGGGGGGGGGTGGTTCCGGGGCGGCCGTACGGACCGGAACGTCGCGCGCCCCGGGGGGTTTGGGGCGGGCGACCGTCCGATCGGTGAGGAGATCCAGAGCCTCAGGCTCCGGTTGTGTGCGCGAGGGCACGACCAGGTCGAAGCTGGGGAGGCCCCGGCCTGATGTCACCCACAGTCCCCTGTGGGCGGGGTGTATCTCTCATCTGGGTAGAACCTACGACAGGGCCGGGGCGCAGGACAGGCCGCGGGGCCCCCTGTCATCCACCTCGCACACCTTCTTCACACGCTCTGCCGCTCGCCGCCCCGGTGACGGAACCGGGGCGGCTCACCTGCGCGGAGGCCGGCTCGGACGCGCGCTGGAGGCTCAGATGCGGGAGAACGCCTGCTCGATGATGTCGAGGCCCTCGTTCAGCAGGTCCTCGCCGATGACCAGCGGAGGCAGGAAGCGGAGCACGTTGCCGTAGGTGCCACAGGTCAGGACCAGCAGACCCTCGGCGTGGCACGCCTTGGCGAGCGCGGCGGTCGCCTCCGGGTTCGGCTCCTTGGTGGCGCGGTCCTTGACCAGCTCGATGGCGATCATGGCGCCGCGGCCACGGACGTCGCCGACGATGTCGAACTTCTCGGCCATGGCGGTGAGACGCGCCTTCATGATCGCCTCGATGTTCTTCGCCCTGGCGTTGAGGTCGAGCTCCTTCATCGTCTCGATCGAGCCGAGCGCACCGGCGCAGGCGACCGGGTTGCCGCCGTAGGTGCCGCCCAGGCCACCGGCGTGCGCGGCGTCCATGATCTCGGCGCGTCCGGTGACGGCCGCGAGCGGCAGACCGCCGGCGATGCCCTTCGCCGTCGTGATGAGGTCCGGGACGATGCCCTCGTCCTCACACGCGAACCACTGGCCAGTACGGCAGAAGCCCGACTGGATCTCGTCGGCGACGAACACGATGCCGTTGTCCTTGGCGAACTTGCTGATCGCCGGCAGGAAGCCCTTGGCCGGCTCGATGAAGCCGCCCTCGCCGAGCACCGGCTCGATGATGACCGCGGCGACGTTCTCCGCGCCCACCTGCTTGCTGATCTGGTCGATGGCCTGCGCGGCGGCCTCGGGGCCGGCGTTCTCAGGCCCGGTCGGCCAGCGGTAGCCGTACGCCACCGGCACCCGGTACACCTCGGGCGCGAACGGCCCGAAGCCGTGCTTGTACGGCATGTTCTTGGCGGTCAGCGCCATCGTCAGGTTGGTGCGCCCGTGGTAGCCGTGGTCGAACACCACGACGGCCTGCCGCTTGGTGTACGCCCGCGCGATCTTCACGGCGTTCTCGACGGCCTCGGCGCCGGAGTTGAACAGGGCGCTCTTCTTGGCGTGGTCACCGGGGGTCAGCTCGGCGAGCGCCTCGGCGACCTCGACGTACCCCTCGTAGGGCGTGACCATGAAACAGGTGTGGGTGAAGTCGGCGAGCTGCGCCGACGCCCGCCGTACGACGGCCTCGGCGGAGGCGCCCACGGACGTCACGGCGATGCCCGACCCGAAGTCGATCAGCCGGTTGCCGTCGACGTCCTCGATGATCCCGCCACCGGCACGCGCCGTGAACACGGGCAGCACGGACCCCACGCCCTGCGCGACCGCGGCGGTACGGCGGGCCTGCAGCTCCTGCGACTTCGGACCGGGAATGGCGGTGACGACGCGGCGCTCCTGCGGAAGTGCGGTCATGCGGGGCTCCTGGGGTGGTGCGGATGGTCTGTACGACGCTTGGCTTCTTTTCTCGCAGGCTAGGGCGGAGGAAGGGGGGTGGGCATGCTCCATGTGGGCGTTGTCGGCGGGGCGCCTTGTCCGGGGTGGACATGGCCGTCTCGTGGCCCCATGCCCACGCCCCGGCCGCGTAAGCGGTGAACTCCCCAGGGGAGGGCGTTAGATTGGCTCGCTGATGGTGGACGGAGCGGCTGGTCAGGGGGCAAGGGCGATGGACAGCGACGGGACGCAGGACGCGCGGGGTACGCATGCGAGCCCTGTGCCGCGTCCGGCGGGGCCGCCGGAGGTGCCCGCGATGCCCCCCCGGCCGCCCCGGGCACCGGCGAACCCGCCGCCGGACGGGTCGGCGTTCCTCGCCTGGCTGCGGGCACCGCGTCCCGACGCCGCGCCGGGCGTGTGGCGGTTCGGGCACCGGCCGCGGCCCGCGGAGGAACCCGAGGAGATCCCCACCCGGCAGCTGCTGAGCGGGGCGCTGATCGCCTTCCTCGTGGGATGGCTGGTCTGGTCGCTGCTGCAGAACGGGTACCTCGGCACCTGGTGGTGGGTGCCGTTCGACCTGATCGTTCCCGACGCCTGGCGGGGTGGCGACAGCGACCTCGGTGAGACCGGGACGTTCATCGTCTACCAGGGTTACGAGCTGCTCGTCGCCCTGGGGATCATGGTCGGGGCGGCCCGGCTCGGCCGCTGGGGCGAGGTATGGCGCCGCTTCGTCACCCCCCGCTTCCGCCGGCCGGAGGCCCCGGTGACCCGTACGGCCCCCGAGGACGACCCGGCCCAGTGGAACGAGCTGCGTGCCGCCGGGGCCGCGGACGCCGCCGAGCGCCTCGCCGGCGAGGCCCGTTCCGGGCTGATGCGCGACGTCGACCACGCCCGGATCCTCCGCGCCTGGCAGGGGGTGCCCGCTTCCTCCACTGTCTGCCGTTCACGTTCGAGGTCCGGCC
>NZ_JBEXSH010000596.1:0-5688 GCF_040613555.1 Streptomyces sp. NPDC006265 | reverse complement strand
GTGGCACTCCCTCCCCGGCCCGGGGCCCCGTTGACGACATGGCCATAGGATCGCGGAATGTCTTCGCAAGAGCCGGATGCCGTCTGGGTCCTGGAGGGGTTCAGCAAGGTGGACGACACCTTGCGCGTGGAGCATCCCATCAGCCGTGAGCAGGTGCTTCAGTTGCGGGAAGTGATCACACCGGCCGCTGACGATCCCTGGATGCTCTACTGCTATCCCGTACCCGTCGAGCTGTGGCCCGCGGTGGACGCGATTCTCGGGTGCGGGCCGCCCCATCCGGAGCTGGACTATCTGACGGGCGCCTACGCAGCCAGTTAGGCAGTCGCCACAACTGGCTTTCGGGAGCGTCGAGTTCGCCTGAACGACAGTCGACGACCTTGCTGGTGCGGCAGCTTGCGGACCAGCCCGTGTCAGGGCCCGGGGTGCAACTCCCTGCCAGGCAGCTTCCTGGCGTGGCCGGATGCGGACAGCGGGGGCGGCGGGGTGGTTTTCTCTTCTCAGCGGCCGGGAAGCGCGGGGAACGCGGAACGGTCCGGGGGAGCTGAAGCACCACTGGCTCCATGCGCATCGTCGCAAAGGTCCTGACTCACGCAGGGAACGGAGACCAGAAATGATCCGCATCACCAAGCGTTGTTCCGCCGCCGCAGTCGTCGTCGGCTCGGCCGTGCTCGCCACGCTCGCCTGGGCGGCGCCGGCTCAGGCCGCCGACCAGCAGGGGGTCGGCTCGGCCGTCGCCGCGCAGGTCGGGATCCCGGGCGATATCGTGCTGCCGCACCTGCCGGGTACGCCCGACGACTTCACCTGGACGCCGCTGCCCCTGGGCGGCGACGACTTCACCTGGACGCCGGGCCCGCTGCACAACCGTGACGACTTCACCTGGCACCAGTCGCCGGCCGACGGCCCCGACGACTTCACCTGGCAGCCCGGTCCGGTGGGCGAGCGGTGATCTCCACGACCACGACGGTGCCGGCGACCGCAGTCCGTCGGCCCACCGGCCAGGCCGTGAGCCGCCGTCAGATCCACTGGCGGCGGGCCGCCTGGACCCCCGCCTCGAAGCGGCTGGAGGCACCCAGGCGCTCCATCAGCTCGGCCATGATGCGGCGTTCGGTACGGACGCCGATGCCCAGGGCCCGGGCCACCGCCTCGTCGGTGAGGCCGGTGGCGAGGAGCTGCAGGAGTTTGCGCTCCTGCGGGGTGAGGCCCTGCGGGTCCTCGTCGGGTGAGGGGTGCTGATGGAACGGCGTCGCGTGTTCCCAGTAGGCCTCGAACAGGGCCCGCATGGCGAGCACCACCGGCCGGCTGTGGAACATCAGCGCCGCGGGGCCCGTCTGGCCGGGCAGGTTGGCCACGATGGCCGCGGTCGTGTCGATGATCAGCAGTCGCATCGGCAGGGTCGGCGACGTGCGGATCTCGCTGTTGTGCTCCGCCATCCACTGCGCGTGGGACCTCGTCACCCGGTCGTTGACGGCACTGTCGAGGTAGATCGAACGGAACCGTACGCCCCGGGCGAGCGCCCGTTCGTTCAGCGGCCGGGACGCCTCGATGGCCTCCTTGGTCAGGCCGCCCACGGGGTGGAAGACGAGGGACTCCTGCTGGCACGACTCGGCGAGGGCCTCCAGCCGGATGCGGATCTCGTCGACGTTGTCGAGCTGCTCGGTGCCGTCCGAGCCGGACCCGCCCGACGCCGTGTACTCGGCGGCGAGCGCGGCGAGTGCCGCCCGGTTCTGCTCGATGCGCTGCTGCCGCCAGGCCAGTTCGTCCTGTTCCCGCTGGAGCAGCACCTTCAGGCCGAGCGAGGGGTTCACCGCGCGCAGCGTGCCGGGTGAGTCGCCCGAGGGGGCGAGCAGGGACAGGTCCGACAGGCGCATGAGCGCCGCGTGCACATCGTCGGGGCCGATGTCGAGGAGCTCGGCGAGCTTGTCCGGATCATGCTGCTTGTGGAACAGGATCGCGCGGTACACCGCGAGGGTCTGCTGATCGAGCGGCGATACGTCGTCCACGTGGCGTCTCCCCCTTGAACCACATGTGAACCGCATGTCTGGACCGGACCGTCGCGCCGGCTCGAGAGCGAAGGCGCGGCACGGGGAAGCCGGCGCAGGTCGGGCGAAGATCCCCCGTAGATCGTTCACATATTGGCCACGTTACCCGCTCAGGAGTTCCGGTGTCGCACACAGTCGCACATGTACCACCGCCGTTGCACGGCTGTGTCGTCCTCGTCGTCGACGCCACCACCGGCGTCGGTCGGCGGGTCACCGGTCAGCTGTGCGCGCTGGGCGCCGCGGTCGCCGTGGTCGGCGCCGGGCACCCGGGGCGCGACGACGACGCCGCCACCAACGCGGCGTTCCTGTGCAAGGAACTGGCTGGAATCGGGCTGGTCGCACTGCCCTATCAGGCCGATGTGGAACGGCCGGAGAGCTTCGGCGCGCTGACCGGTCAGATCGCCGCCGACCTCGGCCCGGTCACCGCCAGTGTCGTGGTCGTGCCGTCCGCAAGCGGAGGCGAGGAACTGGCCCCGGCGTTCCGCGTGCTGTCGGGAGTCGTCGCGGCCTCCCTGCCGGCCGGCGCCGAACACATCGAGGTCGACGTGGGCCATGAGGGATTCGGTCTCGAGGAGGCGGCCCAGGCGGTGGTGGAGCGACTGGTGCGACTGCACGAGCGGTGGCGCACCCCCTCCCGCTGACTGACACCACCTGTCATGTTTTTCAGAGTCTTTGCCTTAGTCCTGCCGTACGGGGGTCGAGCATGTCGATACGCATAGTCCTCGCTGGTGATCACCAACTCGTGCTGGAGGCCTTCGCCGAGACGCTCAACGGCGTCGACGGGCTGGAGGTAGTCGGCCTGGCCACGTCGTACGACTCCGTCCAGCCGGCCGTGGAGCGGCACCGGCCCACGGTGCTGCTGCTGGGCGAGTCCACGATGGGCGGGAAGGCGCTGCGCGTCGCCACCGACGTACGCAGCCGGCATCCCCGGTGCGGGGTCGCGCTGATGGTCGGGGCGGCGACGTCGTCGGTGGTGGACCGGGCGGTGGCTGCCGGCGCGCTGGGCGTCGTGCCGAAGAACGCCCGGCTCCCCCAGCTCGTCACCACGCTGATGGGCGTCGCGGGCGGCTGTCTGACCGTCGACCCGTCGCTGCTGCGGCCGGTCTCCGTCGGTGAACAGTCCCTGAGTACGCGGGAGATGGACGTGCTGCGGCTGACGGCCGGCGGGGCGACGGTGAAGGAGATCGCGGGCGAGCTGTATCTCGCGGCGGGCACGGTGCGGAATCTGACGTCCGCCGCGATCAAGAAGCTCGGCGGGCGCAACCGGTTCGACGCGGCGCGTATCGCCGGGGAACACGGACTGCTGTGAGGGCGCGGCGGCCGGTGGGCGAACGCGCGCCGGCCCCGGCACGAGGGGTGCCGGGGCGGGGCGTTGGTGCCGTGCGAGCGCTGGTCGCTCTGGTGCGGTCGCTGCGGCGCTGGGTGTGCGGTGAGATGCCGGGGTCACTTCTCCAGGCAGAACTCGTCGATCGGGTAGCCGACATGGCGGTCGGCCGTGGGCAGGTGCCCGAGGATGGTGTCGCCCGGCTTCAGCTCCGTGGAGTTGAGGACGGCGGCGTTCGGGCCGAGGACGCGGACGTGCCAGTCGTCCTGGAGGATCAGGTTGACCGTCTGCCCGCTCGGGGCGACCGCGTCGATGGAGATCAGCGGACGGGTCTCGATCTTGACGCGACCGACGCTGACGGGCCGGGTGCGGCCCTTGACGTCGACGGCCAGCACCTTGCTGCCGGCGTGCAGTTCGCTGAGGTAGTGGGTGCGGCCGGCCTGCGAGACGGTGTACGAGTGCAGGGCGCCGGCGTTGACCCGGAAGGGGCGGGTCGGCATGTACGGCAGCGGGTGGGTCTCGCTGACGCACAGCACCATGCCCTTGGAGTGCGAGCCGACCAGGATGCCCTCGTCCTTGCGGAAGTGGGTCGTGGTGTCGACGCAGGCCCGCTCCCCCATGCCGATGTGCGTGGTCCGGGTGACGGTGAGTTCGACCAGGTCGATCTCGCCGCCGCGGGCGCTGGCGGCGGTGCGCAGGGCGGTGGCGTCGCCGACGGTGTTGGCCCGCATCAGGACGCCGTCCGAGCCCAGTTCCAGGACGCCGTAGATGATCTCGGCCTCCTCGGTGTTGGACGCGGTGGTGATGATGGAGCCGGGGGCGCCGGTGGCGGCGGCGATCACGATCTCCAGCGGGATCTTGGTGGGGTCGCGGAAGTCGAGCACGCTCCACGGCTCCAGGCGGGCCGCGAGGCAGGCGTCCTCCAGGGTGTCGGCGTCGACGATCTCCACGTAGCGGCCGAACTCGACGTCCGGGTGGGCCTCCTGGAGCGCGGCCCGCTCGTCGCGGGGGCCGGGGACGACGACCAGGTCGGCGGCGCCGAGGTCGGCGGGGACGGCGTCGAGCCCGTCCTCGAAGAGCAGGACCTTGCGGACCGTGGGCGGCAGGCCGGCGAAGGCGGCCGGGTCGGCGGCGACGATGCCGTCGATGCGCTGGTGCAGGGCCTCTTCGAGGACGGCCTGGGTGGCGGAGCCGGCGCCTCGGATGTCAAGCCAGCACAGTTTTACGTCCGTCATGATGCGGACCTCCTGTCGGGTGTGAGGTGTACGAAGGGTCGGAGAGGTGGTGCGTGAGGTCGAGCGGGGAGCCGGGCGCGCCGGCCGGGGCGTCCAGGTGATCGGGGGTCAGCCGCTCGGCCCGGTGGACGTCGGCCGGGAAGGCCAGCGGGGCGAAGTGCTGTTCCGGGAAGTGGTGGATCAGCCGGGCGACCTTGGCGGCGAGCTGCCGCGGGTCGGAGGCCTGGAAGATGTTGCGGCCCATCGCCACCCCGCCCGCGCCGCCGGCCAGGGCGTCCCGGACGTAGGCCAGCACGTCCTCCTCGGTGGGCATCGCGGGACCGCCCGCGACGAGGACGGGCACGGGGCAGGCCGCGGTCAGGTCGAGCATCTCCGCGGTCGAGCCGAGGAAGACGGTCTTGACCAGGTCCGCGCCCAGGTCGGAGGCGACGGTGACGGCGTGCGCCACCAGGTCCGGGTCGCGCGGGTCGGTGACCCGGGGGCCGCGCGGATACACCATGGCGAGCAGCGGCAGGTTCCACCGGTCGCAGGCGTCGGCGATCCGTCCGAGGTCGCCGATCTGCTGCCGCTCGTCGTCCGAGCCGACGTTGACGTGGACGCTCACCGCGTCCGCGCCGAGCCGGAGGGCCTCCTCGACCTGTGTCACCACGTACTTGGCGTCGGGGTCGAGCGCCTGGCTGGTGGACGCGTTGAGATGGATGATCAGCGACATCGCGGCGAACCGCTCCGGGCTGATGTGCCGGACGCTGCCCTTGTGCACGACGACCGCGTCCGCGCCGCCGGCGGCGAGCTGCCCGGCGAGGTGGTCGAGGCTGGTGCCCTTGGGAGCGACGGGCCCGTCGCTGATCGAGTGGTCGAGAGGGGTGATCATCAGGCCTGCCGTGCTGTGGCGGTAGAGCCGCCGCAGCCTCAGTGACCTGGCGAAGTGGCCGAATGCGGTCATGGGATGCCCTTTCTGTTGCGCGGATCGGTACGCGTACGCCGGTCGGTGGCCCGGCGGGCGTCTGGTCCGGCGGAGCCGCCGGGGTCGGGCGGACCGGCGCCGCCCGGCTCGGCGGGCGGCCCCGCCCCCCCGGGGCGGGGCCGCCCC
>NZ_JBEXSH010000595.1:0-5702 GCF_040613555.1 Streptomyces sp. NPDC006265 | reverse complement strand
TGCGGGCCCGCTGGGGCGTGAAGCTCAAGGACTCGCCCCTGATGACCACCGCGGCCCCCACATCGATGGGGCGGCCGGGGCCGTGGCTGCTCGTACGACCAGCCAAAACGAGCGGCCCCGGGATTCCGCCCCAGGGCCGTTCAGCAGGTCACTCCGTGAGAGGAAAAACCTTGAGTCCCATCATGACATCCCCCGCGCCTCGTGGTGCACGGGAAGACAGCAGCCCGGACATGGACGACATGTTGCGCCGGGCCCGCATGAACGACCAGCGCCGTTCGCAGCGGCCGACGCTTCCGGCCTGCGTTCCCGGCCTGTACGTCCAGCACCGCGACCGTGGCTTCGTCGCCCACATCACGGCCTCCCAGTTCGCCTTCAGCACGGTGCGCAGTATGACCGTGTCGGTGCTGAAGGCATACGGGGCCGGCCAGTCGGCCGCCGACACCGCTGAGTGGCTCGTCTCGGAGCTGCTCGGCAACGCGGTGAGGGCCTGCGGTGATCACGTGCCGCTGGTCGTAGAGGTGTACGTCACCGGGCGCAGCGTCCAGGTGACCGTGCACGACCCCGCCGCCGATCTGCTGCCGCACCGCAGCGCGGTGGCGATGGACAGCGAGACCGCGGAGTCCGGGCGCGGCCTGGGTCTGCTGGACCTGCTGGCGCCCGGCTGGGACGTCGTGTCCTCGCCGGTCGGCAAGCAGATCCGCTGCCACATCGCCAGGTAGTTCAGCCCGCCGCCAACACCTGAGACAGCCCCGGGGATACCGCCCGGGGCTGCCTCGTTCACGGATCTTTCGGGAGGCCCAAATGAAGATGCGAGTGTCCGTCGCCGTCGTCCGCAGCCACGCCTACGCGCCCGTCTCCACCGACGCACCGGTCCGGCCCCGTCCGGCCTGCGCCGATGAGGACCCCGAGCTGTTCTTCCCCATCGGCGACACCGGCCCGGCGCTGCTCCAGATCGAGGAGGCCAAGGCCGTCTGCCGCCGCTGCCCCCTGATCGAGAGCTGCCTCCAGGGCGCGCTGGAGCGGGGCGAGGCTGCGGGCGTGTGGGGCGGGCTGTCCGAGAAGGAGCGCCGCTCCCTCCAGCGTCGCGCGGCCCGCAAGCGCGCCGCGGCCGCCTCCGCCTGACGCCCGCCGTACGGGAGCGACAGCCAACTCCCCGCCCGCATCACGCTGTTCCACCAGGCCAGCCGCCCGCCGTACGGGCGGCCGGCCTTTCGCACGTCTGCAGCCTGGGAAAGTCTCGGGCTCGCTTCCCCTCGCCAGGAGAGCTCATGCAGCGCAGCACCCAGCTCGACACCGCGACGACCACCACCAACACCACTCGGCTGCCGGACTCGCTGTGCACGCACACCCCGAAGTGCCCGACCGCCGACAGCCCGGACCGCGAGGCCGCGCACGCCGTGGCCAGCCACCCGGAGCAGGGCTGGAGCCTGCTGTGCAACGGCGTCCTGGTCTTCGACGACACCGGCGACCTGCTCCCCGACGGCCGGATCGTCACCCCGCACCGCCCCACCGACGGGGCGCTGTCCTTCCGGCTCACGGACGCCCACGCGCTCATCGGGGGCACGTCCGGCAGCGGGAAGACCAGCGCGGCGGCCGCGATCCTGCACACCCAGCACTGACCGACTGCCCACGGCAGAACGGCCCCCCGAGTCCCCGGCATTTGAGCTGCCGGGGCCCCGGAGGGCCTGGTCACGACCCTACCGACTGCCACTGATCCACGGTGCCCCTTCTCACGGAGGCGCCCGGAAGAAAGGACACCCCGTGGCCAACACCAAGACCCCCCGTCGCAGGCGCCAGCCCGCAGCGGCTACGAAGCCCCGTACCAACGGGCGCGCCAAGACGTCGACGCCGCCGGCTTCCATCCCCGCCCAGGCCGCCGCCCCCGAGACCACCGCTCCGGTCGTGTACCCGGAGGCCGACCCGGTCCTGGCCGACGCCGCCGACCGCGCCGCCGACCTCCGGGACCTGGCCGCCGACGACGCGGCCCGCATCCTCGCCGACGGCCAGGTGCTCGCCGCCGAACTGATGGAAGGCGCCCGTATCGAGGCCGCCTCGTTCACCGAGGCGGTCAACGCTGAGCAGGCGCAGATCATCGCTGACGCGATGAAGGAAGCCGACCGGGTCCGCGCTGAGGCCGCCACCACGGCGGCCGCCGACGCCGACCAGGTCCGGGCCGCCGCCGAAGCGGCGGCGGAGCAGCTGCTCGCCGACGCCCGCCGCGAGGCCGACACCGTCGCGACGACGGCGGCCGGTGAGGCCGACCAGGTCCTCGCCGACGCGCGCCGCCAGGCGGAGGAAGTCACCACCACGGCGGCCGCGCAGGCTGAGCAGGTCCGCACCGAGGCCGCGCAGGCAGCCAGGAAGGCCCTCGCCGACGCGGAGACCAAGCGCACCGAGCTGCTCGCGGCTGCGGAGCGCACCGCGGCTGAGACCCGCACCCGCGCCACCACCGACGCCGAACAGGTGCTGGAACGGGCGCGGGGTGAGGCCGACCGGATGCGCGAGAGCGCCGACGACCAGGCCGTGCAGATGCGGGCCGGAGCCGAGAAGGTCGCCGCCGGCCTTCGCCAGGACGCCGACCGCGCCCTGGCCGACGCCCGCACGTCCGCTGAGGAGTTGCGGGCCGCCGCCGACAAGGACGTCGCCCGGCTGCGCGAGCAGGCCGAAGCCGACGCGAAGACGGCCCGGGAGGCGGCGGCCAAGGCCACGGCCGACCAGGCCGCCGCTGCCCAGGCCCGAGCAGAAGCGGACCGGGTCCTCGAGGCGGCAACGCAGCGCACCGTGCAGCGGGCCCGCCGCCGCGAGATCCGGACCGAGTCGCGCGCCGCCCGCCGCAAGGCACGGGCCGACGCCCGGCCCGCCGGCGGGGTCCCGCCGCTGTCCGGGCAGGAACTGGTGCTGGTCGTCGCGATCGTCCTCGCGGCCGCCGTCGTCTCCACCCTCGGTCTGCTGTCCTCCTACACCGCGCTGGAGACCAAGGCGGCCGGGTGGGGCTGGGAGTGGCCGTGGCTGCTGCCGGTCGGCATCGACGTCGCCATCCCGGCCTTCACCGGCGCCAGCCTGGTCCTGATCCGCATGGGCATGGAGCTGCGCTGGATCCGCTGGGTGCCCAGGGCGCTGACGGCAGTGACCGTCTACCTCAACTGGAACGCCTCGGACAGCACCTCGGGGCGTCTGGGACACGCGGCCCTCACGCTTCTGTGGGTCGTCTTCTCGGAGATCGCCTCCCACGTGTACGCCACGCGGATCGGCGCGGTCACCGGCAAGAAGCGGATGGAGACCGTGCGCCGCTCCCGCTGGATCCTCGCTCCGATCCCCACCGCGCGGCTGCGCCGCCGGATGATCCTTTGGGAGATCACCTCCTACGAGGACGCGCTCACCCGGCTCCAGCAGGAGACCTACCTGCGAGCGCAACTCAAGGAAGAGCACGGTCTGCTGTGGCGGTGGAAGGCTCCGCTGGAGCAGCGGATGACGCTCAAGCTCGGTAGCGCGCCCGCCGCGCTCGCCGACACGCTCACCCCCGAGGACGCTCACGCCATCGAGCGCTTGGAGGAAACCGAGCACGCTCACCCCGACATGAGCGCGCTCACCTCCGGCGAGGTTCGCGGTGAGCGTGAGCGCCCGGCGCTCACCTCCGGACTCGGGACATGATCGGGGAGGAACTCTCCGGAGACGAGGCGTTCACCGCGCTGCGGCGCTACGGAGGCCGCCGGCTGCTCGTCGACGCGTTCACCCGGTTCCGCTACGCCGACGGCTTCAGCAACTCCCGCTCCCTCGCTTTCCAGGTGGTCCTCGGCATGGTGCCGTTCACCATCGCCCTGGTCGGCGTCGCCACCACCGTGCACACCGAGAGCGTGGGGCGGATCATCGAACTCACCCTCGGCCGGATCGTGCCCGGCGCCAGCGCGGAGCTGATCGAGGACGCCCTCGACGGCACCGAGCGCAGCGCCGGTTCCGGCGTCTGGGGCGCTGTCGCCATGTGGACGGGCCTGGCCTTCGCCGTGCTCAACCTGGCCTCGGCGATGGCCCAGGTCGAGCGGGGCGCCAACCGCATCTACGGCATCGAGCGCGACCGGTCCTTCCTGGCCAAGTACGGCCGCTCCCTGCTCCTCGCCCTCGCCGCGGGCATGCCGATGGTCCTGGGGTTTCTCGTGCTCGTGGCCGGTGACGCCGTCGGCAGTGCGGTGGTGGAGGCCCTCGGCTGGTCCCGCACCGGGCTCGACTGGTGGGGCGCCCTCGACGTGCCCCTGGGCGTGGTGCTCGCCTGGGTCGCCTCTGCGGTGATCTTCCGCTGGGCCCCCCGCCGGGACCAACCGGGCTACACCTGGCTGGCGTTCGGCTCGGCGGTCCATCTGGTGCTGTGGATCACGGCCACCTGGCTGCTGGCCCTCTATGTCGCCAGGAGCGGTTCCTTCGGCGCGGTGTACGGGCCGCTGACGGCGTTCGTCGCCCTGCTGCTGTGGGCCAACCTGACCGGTGTGGTCCTGTTCCTCGGCATCGCGTTCGCCGCTCAGCTCGAGGCGGCCCGGGCCGGCATCACCGAGGCCGTGCGCCGGGATCCGGGACCGGGCCCGTGACGTCAGGCGCTGACGCGCGCCCAGACCCTGTGATCACCGCGCAGAACCAGGACGTATCGTCCTGGGTGTGAGCGACGTGCCCCCCGCGACCACAGTGCCGGCAGACCGAGAAGCGACCTCCACACCACCCGGCCCGGCCGGACCCCCGGTGACCGGCGACGACCCGGGCCTGCGGGCGGCCTACCGCCTGTGCCGGCGCCGGACGAAGGACGAGGACCCGGCGGAGTACGCGCTGATCCAGCTGGTGCCCGCGGCCCTGCGCCCGGCGCTGCACGCCCTGTGGGCCGCCGCCAACGCCCTGGACGACCTGGGCGACGACCGCACCGCGCCCGCCGCCGAACGGGCCGCCCGGGTCGGGGCCTGGATCGCCGCCCTGCACCGCGAACTGCCCACCGGATCCAGCCCGGACCCGGTCCGCCGCGCCCTGGTGGACACCGCGAACCGCTGGCGCCTGGACCTGTCCGAGCTGCGGGACGCCATGGCCCAGGTCCAGGACGACACCGGGGGCAGGCACTTCACCGACTGGGCCGAGTGGCGCACCTGGGGCCGGGACAACCTCCTGCCCTGGTTCGGCCTGGTCCGCACGGTCTTCGACCGGGCCGGTGTCCCCGTGGCCCTGCGTCTGGACACCCGGGAGACCTACGAGGAGTTCCTCGACGGCGTCCGGCTCACCGACATCCTCACCGACCTGGCCGCCGACCTCGCCCAGGGTGACCTCCTGGTGCCCGCCGAGGCCCTCGACCTCCACCCCGGCTCGGCGGCCGACCTGGCGCAGCGCCGCTGGAGCCCCGCCGTCGCCGCCCTGGTCACGCACCTGACCGGCCTGGCCCGCCGGTGGGTGACCCAGGAGTCCCTCACCCGCGGCATGCACCCCGGCCCCGCCACGGTGCTGCACACGATGGCCGCCCTGCTGCGCGCCCAGCTCGACGCGATCGACGCCGCCGGCCCGGCCCTGCTCCGCACCGCGCCCCGGCCCGCACTGCGCACCCGGACCCGCATCCTCGCCCCCGCCCGGACCCGCGCGGCCCTGGCCTGGAGCCTGACCCCGCTGACGGTGCCGCCGCCGCAACGCCCCGGCGCCCACCGGCCGGCGGCACCCGCCCGGCCGGCACCCACCACCGGCAC
>NZ_JBEXSH010000594.1:0-5707 GCF_040613555.1 Streptomyces sp. NPDC006265 | reverse complement strand
GGCACCTCGGAGCCCAGCAGGTCGTAGCCAGCGCTGCGGACTAGGTCGCGGGCGGCTTCATTGTGGGAGGCGCGGGCGTTCTTGACTCGGGTGAAGACCACGTAGGCGTCGATCTCAGCAATGCGGTCCTTGGCAGCCGACAGGGCGCCGTCGAGCGAGCCCTTGATGCGGCGCATCTCAGCCTTGCGCGGCGAGGTGACGAAGAGGACCTGGTCGCAGACGGCTACGGCGGAGCCGAAGATGTCGCTGGATTCACCGCCGCAGTCGATCACGACGACGTCATAGCCGTCCGTGTCGTCGAGGACGCGCTGGCCGACGCGGGCGTGAGGCCAGGTCTCGATGTCGAAGGGCAGCGGGTCGCCCTTCTTCTTGGCCAGACGGTGCCAGTCGTACGCGGTCTGTGACAGCGGGTCGGCGTCGACCAGGAGGACACGCAGACCGTAGTGCACGGCGTAGACGAGGGCCACGAAGACGCTCATCGTGGACTTGCCGACCCCGCCCTTGAGGCCGCCGATGGCGATGACCTTCTTCTTGCCGGGGCGCAGCCAGACGAGCTTGGCGCGGGCTTGCGTTTGGGCCTCGCTCAGCGCCTCCGAGCGGGGGATACCCTCGGGGTTAGTGGTCGTCATTCTCTTCCTCGCGGTTGATCGTGATGGCGGCCGTACGGGGCCCCGTCTGGCAGAAGACGGGGCGTCCGTGTTTCTGGCCGGGTTGAGCGTAGCGCCGCAGTTGCAACGTGCCGCCCGTTCGTCAACGATGCGCGAGCCGTCCGATCACCCCCTGAAACACAAAAAGGCCCCGTCTCCAGGCAGTTGCCTGGGGACGGGGCCTTCTCGGGTGATCTCACACTGCCCAGGTCGCGGAAGCACCGTGGTCTGGGTCGGGGATGCTCAGAGCTGTTCGACGGGGTGCATGGTGCCGTCGTCGCCCTCGCTGGTCTCGATCTCGTACAGGGCGGTGGTCATGCGCTCGCTCCCGCGACGGCGGCGTCCAGGAGCGCGACGGCGTCGGCCTCATACGGGTCGGCGAACAGCGGGTGGTCGCTCACGTCGAACGGCCCGAACCGCACGGAGACGCGGTGGCCGGGAACGAGGGTGGTCTCCCGTCCCTCCAGCGCGGCGGTGAGCCGGTCGTGGTCGTGTTGGGCATGCCGGGTCTGGGTGTACGGACCGAGGCGCAGCAGGGTGAAGCCGTCGGGGCTGTCGTCGCGCCGACGGGCCTCGATGTAGAGGGCGTAGTGCGCGGGGGCCAAGCCGGTGTCGTCGGGCAGGGGCAGATCCGCAGCGGCGTGGGTGAGCATCATGTAGCCGGGCTGCCAGAAGCCGACGATCGACGTCGTGTTGCAGCGCAGCCAGCCGCGGTTGGTGTAGCCGAGCTGGCGGCCGTGGAGGTAGGCGCCGGCGTGCGGGGTGTCGGGGTGGACCAGGGCGACGGCGATCATGTCGGGTCCGTGGTCGTCGCCGGGCCGGGTGTGTGCCCGCTCGATGAACGGGCCGACGCGCACGGCGATGTCCTGAGCGCTGCCGGGCGTCCAGGGCTGCGGGCTGCGCAGGGCGGCGAGCATCGCACGGAACTGGTCGACCACGGCCTGGTCCTCGGGCGCGAGGGCGCCGGGGGCGTGACCGCAACGGCGGAAGAGGGGGCGCTTCATCGGGTCGGCTCCTTGTGGGTGGCGTGCGGGGTGGCCGCGCTGAGGATGTCGGCGTGGTCGAACGCGAGCTGGTCCGGCAGGTCGGCCAGGGGCCACCAGCGGGCGGTGCGGGCGTCGTCTCCGGCGGTGATCCGGGTGTTGGCGGGGACGACGGCCGCGTACGCGACGGTGACGAACCGGCCGCGCGGGTCGCGCCCGGGGGCGTCCCAGACGCCGATCTGGCGCAGGTCGTCGGCGGCCACCCGGACGCCGGTCTCCTCCTCCAACTCGCGGGCAGCCGCAACGCGGCTCGTCTCGCCGGAGTCGACATGCCCGCCTGGCAGGGCCCATGCGCCCTCGTAGGGCGGCCAGTCGCGTTCGATCAGCAGGACCTCGCCGTCGGGCGTGAGGGCCACAACGTCGGCGGTGTAACTGATGGTCTCGGGCGTTTCGGTGTCGGTCATGTGCGCCTTTCAGCGGGTGGTGTTGGTGATGACGAGGAACTGGTCGCTGCCGAGGTCCATGACCACTCGGGCGTCGGTGCCCTGGGCGCGTTGGACGGCGGCGTACTCTTCGGCCGGCCAGGAGCCGCGGGGGCCTCCGGCGGGGAACCGCTCCAGGACGGTGCGGGTCTGCTCGGTGGTGGCGGACATCAGGCATCGCCGCCGTTCACGCGCTCGTGAATGTCGATGAGGGTGGCGATGGCATCCGGGTTGTCCGCCAGGCCGACCCACGATCCGTGCGCGGTGAAGACGGGGACCTGGTCGTGGTCGGCGTCGAAGATGACGACGTAGTCGCCGTACCTGTCGAGCACCATCTCCCGCAGGGCCGGGACCAGCGCGGTGTCCAGGACCTCCAGGGCGTCGACGGTGAGCCGGGCGGATTCGCCGGGCGTCGGCGGCTGGAGCAGGGTGCCGGTGACGCGGAGCAGGTCGCCGGGCTGTATGCCGGTCAGCAACTCCCGGGTGGTCTGGGGGTCTCCGCTGGTGCAGGCCACGACCGTGTCGGGGGCGTCCTTGGCGACGGTGTCCGCGTCGGCGGGTCGGACGACCAGGTCGAAGGTGGCGGTGCCGCGTGGGCCGGGGGTGGGTATGGCGTCGACCCAGCCGTCGACGGCGCAGTGCTTGGTGTCCATCAGCTGGCCTCCGCCAGGGTCTCGGTGGTGCGAGGGGAGCGGGGTCGGGTGGTGCGCTGGGCGAGGTCCAGAAGCTCGCGGTTGCGCCGCTGCTGGGCGGGTGTGAGCGGTCGGGCCTTCGCGCCGTGGCGGTGCCAGAGCGGGGACGCGGGCGGCTCGGGGTAGGCGAGGGCGTGGTCGACGTCGGACATACTTGGGTTCTCCGTCTCGTCTCGTACGGGATGGATGGGCCCGGGGCAGCCGACGAAGCCGCCAAGCAGAGCGGCTGTCCCGGGGCGGAGCTACAGCACGAAGTCGCTGCGGGTCGTCCAGCTGACGGGGTTGTTCCAGAGGCCAGCCGTCGCGGCGCGCCACTCCATCTCCCAGCCGGGCCGAAGCCCGCGCGCTCCCCAGCTGTCCGGCTGTTTGCCGGGGTTCTCGAGTCCGGCCTGCTGCGCGGCGAGCGCGGCGTCGTACACCTCGTGTGCGCGACGCAGGGCCGCGGCGGGGGAGTCCGCGACGCCTGTGAAGACGTGCACGCCACGCCGATCGGGGTGGCTGGTGTCGTGTATCGGGACGTCCACCTCATAGATGCGCAAGCGCAGGTGCATGACGTCCAGCTCCTCTCTGTGCTCGGTGGTGAGGGACCACCGCGACCGACCCGGCCTCCGTCGTGCTGGAGGCCGGGTCGGCACGGAGCGCCCGTCACGTCGGGCCGGTTTCCCAAACTTGGGAAACCGGCCCGCCGGTCAGAGGTCCAGGTGGATCGTGATGGGCCGCCGGGGATCACCAGCGGCGGTGTGGACGGTGCGGCGGTGCGCGGCGAGGCCGGCGGCCCCGCCCTGGATCGGAAGGTGGCAGTCGCGGCAGCCGTTCCACCACTCATCGCCGACCGGGAGCTCGGCCGGGGTGAGCGGGTGCGGGTGCGGCCCGTCGGCGGCGCGGCTCACGCGCGGACCGCGTCCGCGTACTGCGCCTCCAGGTCGGCGCGGCCCTCGGGGTCGTCGGCCTGGAGGTCGTGGTCGTCGGCCTCCTGGTCGACGTCGCCGGAACCGCCGTGGACGGTGCAGACGATCCCCGGGTCGCTGTCCATGGCGCCGGTCAGCGCCTTGTGCAGGTCAGTGACCGAGTAGGCCGGCGCCCACGCCTGCCCGGCGCACTCCGGATCGGCGGGGCAGGGCAGCAGGACGTCGAAGCCGAAGTCGCCCTCGCCGTCCACGTCTTCGCGCAGCGCCAGGGTGAGGTACTGCTGCCCGAGGCGAATCTCCGCGACGCGGTCCCGGCCGGTCACCAAGTCCGAGTCCGGCCGCCACTGCCACAGCGGCAGGATCTCCGGGCCGAAGAAGCGGCGGGCCAGCCACAGGTCGCGCAGGCCGTCGCTGCCGTCGCGCCCGAGGTCGGCCTCCCTCACCTGCGAGAGCCGCTTGAGGAACGGCTCCAGGCGGTAGAGGGCGTCGGCGAAGACGATGGTGTTGAAGCCTTCGGCGGCGAGGCGCTGGTGGGAGTGGACCCTGGCCTGGTGCTGGGCGCGGACGGTGTCCTCGGGCACGCGCCGGTTGTCCGGCCTCGGGCCCTGCCGCTCCAGGCACACCTCCAGCGGCGTGGCGACGACGACCGCGACGGTCGGCATGCCGTGCCGCTTGGCGGCCATCACCAGCTCCACCCGCACGGCCTGCTCGCAGTTGGTCGCGTCGATCACCGTGTTGAGCTTGCGGGCCATCCGGCGCTCCAGGACCAGCTGGAGGACGTCCGCGGCGTCGCCGGTCGCGCTCTGGTCGCCGGGGTCGTCGCTGACCATCCCGCGCAGGCCGTCGAGGGAGAGGACCTGGGAGGCGGGCCAGGTGCGGGCCAGGGTCGACTTGCCCGCGCCGGAGGCACCGATCAGCACGATCAGCCCGTTCTCCGGCATGTCCGGGTACAGCACCGAGGTCATACGAGATCTCCTTGCGGGTCGAGGGAGCGGGCAGCCCAGATCAGGCGCGGCCCGGCGTTGTCGGTGATCAGGGCTGCGGCCTCGTGCAGAGGGCAGGAGGCGTCGCCGTCGCGGTCGGGCTCGATGTCTTCGGCTCGCTTCGCGGCGGCGGCGAGCAGCTGCGCGACGGACGCCATGAACCCGCCGGGCGGGTCGGTATCCTCGCTCAGCTCGCGCAGGATCGCGGCGAGCTCCGCCTGGTCGACGTCGTCGGCGTTCAGGTCGTCCTCGATCTGCTGGAGGGCGAGTTGGGCGATGCCGACCGAAGCGCGCACGCGTTCCAGTCGAGTGCGGGTCACCGGCGGGAGCCGGGGCGGGTGGTGAGCCAGGTGGTGACGGCGGCGGCGCCGACGCCGATCACGCGGTGGAGAGCCGCGTCCAGCTCCATCCACGCACTGCCCGGCCCGTTCACTTCCTTGGTGACCACGCCTTCGTCATCGAGACGGACGGCCTGGCAGTGCTCGATGTAGCCGGTCTTGTTGGTCTTCTTCGCCAGCCACAGCAGCAGTGCGCCGCGGTCGATCGCGGCGTGCGTCCCGGCGTTGATGGCCGCGCCGGCGAGCAGCGCGGTGGGGGTGACGCGGTAGCCGAACGCGCGGGTGATCGCGATGGTCGCCCCGAGTTGCACGGCGGTGTAGGACGCGACGTGGCAGGCCACGGCACGCCTGCCCAGCGCGCTGGTGGTCATGGTCGGGCGGGGGGAATCCGGGTCGGCGGGGGTGCCGTCGGCGTGGACCAGGTCCTCGCCGTACAGCCGCTTCCGCGAAGCCGTCTTCGACCCCTGGACCCAGTGGTCACAGGCAGGATGCAGCTCGCCGAAGGTAGCCAGCAGAGTGCCGAACAGGGCCAGGCGCTCGGTGGTGAGGGGCAGACGGGGCATGCTGGAGTTCTCCTGATCTCGTAGAGAGTGAAGGGGAGTTGGTGAAGGCCGTGCGGCGGCCCGGCGTGGTGGCCGTGAAGTCGGTGGCGGCCTACCGCACCGGCTTCGACC
>NZ_JBEXSH010000593.1:0-5723 GCF_040613555.1 Streptomyces sp. NPDC006265 | reverse complement strand
GTGGGAAGGGCACCCCCACGTCCACGTGCAGCGGAGCGAGCACGATGGCGCCGGCGTCCCATACGGCCGCCCACTGCTCGCCGACGCCGCCGAAGTACTCCGCCTCCACATACGCCACCGGCCCACCGGCCGACCAGCGGGCGAGTACCTTCTCGAATCCTCCGGGGAAGCGCCGCAATTCCGAGGCGCCGTCACCGCTGCCGTCCGCGACGGCTTCGAGCAGCGCGTCTGTCACCGGCATCAACGACAGTCCCTGTCCGATCGACGCGAGTCGGACGGCGCACAGGTCCCGCGGGGCGGCCCGCAGTATCTCCTCGCCGGCGATCACTGCCTTCAGGTCGTAACCCATTCCACGGCCTCCTGGTTGAAGGCCTCATCCTGTCGCACCGCGCGTCAGCCACGGGGCAGGAGAAGACGGGCGAGGAGGGCGGTGGCGAGGAGGAGGGCCGCGACGATGACGAGGCCGACGCGCATGCCCGGCAGGGAGAACACCCCGGCGGGGCCGACGAGCAGGCTGCCGAAGACGGCGACGGCGAGCGCACCGCCGGTCTGACGAAGGGAGTTGAGGAGACCGGAGGCGGTTCCCGCGCGCTCCTGCGGGACGGCGTCCATCAGCAGCGCGGTCAACGCCGGTACCGCGAGCGCCCCGCCGACGCTCAACGGCAGCAGCAGGACGAGCACGAGCCAGACCGGCGTGTGTCGCGCACCCCCTGGGCTCCGGCGGCCGGGCCGCCCGCTCCGGCATCAACTCTGAGCCCGCGCGCCGCCGCGCGGCAGACCGCGCCCTGCCCCGGGTGCGGCGTCCCAGGCCCTGACACGGCCCCCCACGCTTCTTGACCGACTGAAACAATGACCGGATGACAGCAGCGCACGCGAGGGGCACGGAGCTCGGGCGATACCTGAAGGCCCGCAGAGCGCAGGTACGCCCGGAGGACGTCGGTCTCCCGGCCGGCGCTGGAGTGCGGCGCACTCCCGGACTGCGCCGCGAGGAGCTGGCTGCGCTGGCCGGAGTGAGCGTCGACTACTACATCCGCCTGGAGCGCGGCCGGGAGACCAACCCGTCGCCCGCCGTCGTGGACGCCCTGGGCCGCACCCTCGGACTGCGTGGCGACGGTTACGAACGCCTGCACGAACTCGCCGAACTGGCCTCCGGCCGCCCCACCGAGCTACCCGCATGCCCGGACCACGCCGTGCGCGGCTCGGTGCTGCGGATGCTGGAGTCGGTGCGTCCGCTCCCGGCCTATGTGGTGAGCCGGTACAACCGGGTGCTGGCCGCGAACCCGCCTGGGCGACGGCTCATGCCCGGGCTCTGGGACTGGCCGGAGGAGCAGCGGAACCTCACTCGCTACGTCTTCCTCCACCCCGTCGGCCGGACGCTCTACGAGCCGTGGGAGGAAACCGTCGCCCTGTCGGTCGCGCATCTGCGGGCGGTCGGCGGAGCCGACCCGGACAGCCCCGAACTGACCGCGCTGGTCGGCGAACTGATGCTGAAGTCGGCGCAGTTCGCCCGTATCCCTGCCGGCACCGCCCCGCCGCACGCGCGGCATCGTGCTCCTCGTCCTGGCGATCCTCGGCCTTTCGGGCCCCGTGTTCGTCGTGCGGCGGCCGCTCCTGATGTCCGCTCCGGCGTGCATGGCCTGCAGGTGGCACGGCTGCTTCGACACCTTCAACGGTGTCGTGCTCCTCACCCTGGCCGCGCTGCCGCCTGCCGGGCTGGTGGTCTGGGCTCTGGCCCGGCCGCCGGTGCCATGTCGGCATGGCGGATCTCGCTGGCCGAGGTGGGCATGGTCTACGGCACGGTGCCGTTTCTGTGGATCACCCTGATGCCGGGCGGCGGGGCCGGCACCGTGCCCGCCCGGGTGAGCCTGGTACCACTGCGGGACCTGGGCCCGATCGGCATCGGTGGCAACCTGCTGGTCTTCGCGGGCGCTGGGGCTCTTCACCCCGATGCGGTTCGCGGCGTTCGCGTCCGTGCCGCGGGTCCTGGCGCTCGGGGCGGGCTGCTCGGTCCTGGTCGAAACCGCACAGTACGTCCTGCGACTGGACCGGGTGACCTCCGTGGACGACGTCCTGGTGAACGCCACCGGCGCCGTGCTGGCCGCGCTGGCGTCGCGCCGCTGGTGGCGCACCACCACTAAGGCACCGGCGGACCGGCCTCGCCCCGCGCCGGCACCGGCACCTGAGTTGTGTGTCCGGTGTGCCTCGTCTTTGCATACGCCGGCGGTATGCGGCGCTGCTTAGGCTTCGGACATGCGTGTACTGATCGTGGAGGACGAGCCCTACCTGGCCGAAGCCGTCCGGGGACGGGCTGCGGCTGGAGGCGATCGCCGCCGACATCGCGGCGACGGCGACGCCGCCCTGGAATGCTCAGCGTCAACTCCTACGACCTCGCGGTCCTCGACCGAGACATTCCCGGCCCCTCCGGTGATGAGGTCGCCCGGCGCATCGTCGCCTCCGGCAGTGGCATGCCGATCCTCATGCTCACCGCTGCCGACCGGATCGACGACAACGCCTCCGGCTTCGAGCTCGGCGCCGACGACTACCTCACCAAACCCTTCGAGCTGCGCGAGCTCGTCCTGCGGCTGCGGGCGCTCGACCGCAGGCGCGCGTACGTCCGCCCTCCGGTCCGTGAGATCGCGGGCCTGCGCCTCGACCCCTTCCGCCGGGAGGTCTTCCGCGACGGACGCTATGTCGCGCTCACGCGCAAGCAGTTCGCCGTGCTCGAAGTCCTCGTCGCCGCCGAAGGCGGTGTAGTCGGCTCCGAAGAGCTGCTGGAGCGGGCCTGGGACGAGAACGCCGACCCCTTCACCAACGCCGTCCGCATCACCGTCTCCGCATTGCGCAAACGGCTCGGCGAACCATGGATCATCGCCACGGTGCCGGGCGTCGGCTACCGCATCGGCCCCGGCAGTGCCCATGAATAGGCGCTCAGGACTCAGCGCGCGCCTGAAACTCACCCTCAGCTATGCCGGACTCGTTCTCGTCACCGGTGCCGTACTGCTGGCCGTGGTGTGGCTGTTCCTGCTGCGCTACGTCCCCGACAACTCCCAGGGCCTGCTCGGGGTCTCCCCCAACCGGTTCCTCCTCTCGCGCATCTTCGGTCGCGCCGCGGCCGTGGCGATGGCCTTCCTGCTCGTGTTGGGCCTCGTCGGGGGGTGGATCCTCGCCGGCCGGATGCTCGCGCCGCTGGCACAGATCAGGTCGGCGGCACGGTTGGCCGGGCATGGATCGCTGTCCCACCGGATCCGCATGGAAGGCCGCCGGGAGGAGTTCCGTGAACTCGCCGACGCGTTCGACACATGCTCGACCAACTCGAGTCGCACCTCGGTGAGCAGCAGAGGTTCGCGCCAACGCCTCTCACGAACTGCGCACCCCGCTGGCCATCTCACAGACGCTGCTCGACCTCGCCCGCAAGGACCCCACGCGGCACCAGGACGAACTCTTCGAACGCCTGCGGGCTGTCAACGCGCGCGCGATCGACCTGACCGAGGCCCTCCTGCTGCTCAGCCGCAGCGACCGCGGAAACTTCGTCCGCGACAGCGTCGACCTGTCCCTCGTCGCCGAAGAGGCCGCCGAAACCCTGCTCGGCCTCGCCGAACAGCGCGGGATCACACTGGACGTCACCGGCGTGGCGGCCCGGACCAGCGGCTCCGCCGAGCTCCTGCTGCGGATGGTGACGATCCTCGTCCAGAACGCCGTCGTCCACAACCTCCCGGTCAGCGGCGCCGTGACGGTCCACACCGAAACGCAGCAGGACGCGAGCGTGCTGCGGGTCGCGAACACGGGCCTTCCCGTGTCACCGGATCTGGTCCCGACCCTCACCGAACCCTTTCAGCGCGGAACGGAACGCGTACGCACCGACGAGCACGCCGGCGTCGGGCTCGGCCTGGCGATCGTGCACAGCGTCGTCCGAGCCCATGACGGGACCCTCGACCTCGTCGCCCGCCCCGCCGGCGGTCTCGTCGTCACGGTCCGCCTTTCCGGCACGCCGTAGCCGGCGGGGTCCGGGCATGCCCCTGCGTCATCAGCTGTCAGAGTCCACGGGCTGTGCCCCGGCTTCCGGCGCGGCCGCCGACTGCGCGGCAGGGGCGGTGTAGAAGACGGACCTGCCCTGCTTCGAGCGCTCGGCCTGACTCTTGGCCACGAGCCCCTCGAGCGTGACGCGCACGACCTTGGCCGCGATGTCGCGGTGGGGGTGCGCCTGTCCGAGCGCCGTGGAGATCTCCGTGGCGGAGCGCGGTTCCTTCTGCACGGCGAGGTGACGGCGAATGAGCTCGACGAGGGTGGGCTCGGCGGACTTGGAGCCGCTTGTCGTCTTGGTGGTGCTTGCTGGCTTGGAGCCGCCTGTCGTCTTGGTGGTGCCTTCTGACTTGACGGTGCTTGCCGTCTTGGCCGCGGGCTTCCTGGCTGTCCGCTTCGCCGGCGTGGCGGTGGTGGCCTTGCGTGCCTTCTGCTTCCCGCCGGCTGAGGCGCCGTCCTTCTTCCGCCGCGGAGAGGGCACCACGGCAGGTGCGGAGTCGGAGGCGGACTCGGTCGGCGTGGTGGTGATGCCGAGTGCCTGGTGCATGCTCACCAGCACGCCGTGGTCGTGCTGCAGAGCGGCGAGCTGCTCCTGCAGCGACGCGATCTCCGCACTGACACGTTCCTGCTCCTTGACGTTTGCATCGAGGTCGCCGGTCACCTGGGCGATGTACTGAGATGCCAGTTCGGTGGCGGGAGTTGTCGTCTCGGGCATGGTGCTTGCCTTTCCTCGGCGTTGGAGGCGTACTGCGGATGACACCCGTCTGGAGAGCCGGGCCCCGGCGGCCCGGTGGGACGCCGCATGTGCCGCAAGATGCCTCGGTGTAGAGATGGTACGGACCGACGAGCCTCTTGTTCCCCTTGAGCATCGCCTTTCCTCGTAGGAGAGGATGCTCTGGTGCTGTTGACGTGGATCGCCGAGGTGGCGGACGAGACTGACTCATCCGCGAGAGCGCGCCGTTGCGGGACTGCACCAGCAGTGCCGGAGGCTCTGACTGGGCCGACGAGGACGAGGAAGGAATCTGCCGTTCGTTCGTAGCGGCAGGGGAGCCGGTGGCAGTCGGCGAGCCAGGAGCCCGTCCTTTCCACCCCGTCGGAGCGGCCCAGGAGGCGAGCGGGTGCAAGGCCTGTTCGGATGGTGAGCCGGGCTCGGTGGCGTAGACGGTCAGGGGCAGGCCGGAGCCGGCGGCCCGTTCCAGGCCCTCGAAGGCCAGGGTGAGCTCCCCTGATCGGCATCCGCGACGGCACCGGCGACGGCACACCGGAGACCCGGTGGGCGGAGCCCGTCACCGACCAGCGGTACGACGGTCCCCGCCCCCGCAGCCGGTAACCTCCCGCGCCGGCTGAAGGCGCTGTCTACGACTCGTCGCGGTTGGCCACAGGGCGCTGCCACCACGCGGCCGTCGCGTCGCGCAGGGTGTGGGTGCCGCAGTGCACTTCACCCAT
This sequence comes from Streptomyces sp. NPDC006265, assembly GCF_040613555.1. Lineage (NCBI taxonomy): Bacteria > Bacillati > Actinomycetota > Actinomycetes > Kitasatosporales > Streptomycetaceae > Streptomyces > Streptomyces sp. NPDC006265. The sequence continues at coordinate 257 of NZ_JBEXSH010000593.1, read as the reverse complement.
GCCGAGGTGGTACGTGTACCAGTCGTCGATGTACGTCACCTTCAGGCCGACCCACTGGTAGACGGCGGAGACGGCTTCCGTGAAGACGTCCTTGCCGCTGACGACGGGCCCCCACTGGCGTGGCGCGAGGTAGCGGTCGGGCCCCAGGAGCAGGCCGTTGACCGCACCGGGCACGTATGCGCCGGTCGTCACCGTCGCCCAAACCGCCGCCCGCGGGGCGGGGTTCCCGGCGAGCCACTTCTGCTGGCCGTGGTCAC
>NZ_JBEXSH010000592.1:973-5730 GCF_040613555.1 Streptomyces sp. NPDC006265 | reverse complement strand
GTCCGGTCCCGCCGTGGGGCCCGGACGGCCCCTGCGCGATGCGAGCGGTCTCCCGGACGGTGGGGCGGGTGGCGGGCGGACGTATGGAGAAGGAGGCGAATCATCATGGATCGGATAGTTGTGTTCGGCGTGCATGGTTCGGTGGGCAGCCGGGCCGTCGGTGACTGGGCGGCACGCGAGACCGGGCGTCTCGGGCTTGCAGTGCGGCTGGTTCACGTCGTGCCTGGGCCGGGGCAGTGTCGCTGTGGCGACAGCCGGGAGCACATCCTGGCATGGGCCGTTCAGCGGGCGCACCGAGTTGGGTCGGCGGGGCCGAGTCCGGGCGCCGGACGGGCCATTCGGCCCCGGTACCGAAACCGGCGGGACCGCCGCAACAAACTGTGCGGCCGGGGGCTGCGCGCCGGCCAGGCAGCGCGCGGATGTTGATCCGCCGCGGCTACGGCCCGGAGGGCCCCGCTGTCCCGCTACGCGCCCCGATCGCGGTGCTCGGCAGGGCTTGGCCGGACCGGTAAGCCATCAGCCAGAGGAGACGGTTCATACCGCGACCATGGCGGGGACGCTGGTTCCGTCCGGAATGTGGCGGAGAGCCTCGGGCAGGCAGGGGTACGTCTCGAAGACACCGGCCAGGCCGGTGCAGCGAAGGATCCGCCGGAAATGGGGACCTTCGGCGACCAGCCGCAGCCGGCCGTACCGGGCCAGGACCCGGTTCCTCGTCCGGCACAGCAGCGCGAGACCGCTGCAGTCGATGAACGACACGGGACGGAGGTCCAGCACCAGGTCGGGGCAGGGCCCGGCGGTGAGCGGGTCGAGGCGTGCCGAAAGGGCCGACGCGGTGAGGAGGTCGATCTCGCCGTGTAGTTCCACCACGGTCGTGCCACCGACGACATGTTCCGTATGGCAGGGCGGGGGCTTGGTGTGTGCTTCGGACATGGCCAGAGACAACCCGGGTGGCGGGCTGCGGGGAAGGGCCGTTCGGCCCGTTTACGCAGCTTCGCACGAGCCAGTGGCGCACCAAGCCGACGGACCGGACGGCCCGTCCCGCCGGTTGACCAGGGTCGGCTGGCCCGACGGACAGGTCCGTGTGGTCAGGGGGCGGATCTGGTGTGCCTTTCGTACACGGGCAGAGCCAACCTGAAGGGGCAGCGCTCGTCCGGCGCCTGGACGGGCCGAGTCCGCCTGACCGTCCCCGACGGGGCGTAGTGGTACCGCAGCGAGGGCCGCTCTCAGGCACAGGTGGGACTCATGGCCTCTGACCTCCTTCGCCGGTGCTACGGACGATGGAGTTCGAGCGTTGCAGTGCGTGAGAGACGGACCGGCTATGTATCCCAACGATGGTTTCCGTGAACTCGGTCGGCAGGAATGTCTGGGTCTGCTGGCGAAGGTGTCGGTCGGCCGCATCGTGTACACACGGCAGGCGCTGCCCGCGGTTCTGCCGGTCAACTTCTGTCTGGACGACGACGGTGCGGTGCTGCTGCGCACCTGCGCGGCTTCCGAACTGGTCCGTGCGGTCGACGGTGCGGTAGTCGCCTTCGAGGCGGACGAGGTCGACGCGGTCGCCCGGGCCGGCTGGAGTGTCGTCGTGACCGGGCGGGCGACAGTGGTGAGCGACCCGGCCGAGCGCGAGCACCTGAACAGGGTTGTTCCCTGCTCCTGGGTCCCTTCGCCCGTGGAGGTCTTCGTGCGGGTCGAGCCCGAGCTGGTGACCGGACGAGAGCTGATCGGCGGACGCACGCTGTACGGGGTGCAGCTCTCCGCCTGACCGGCGCCCTGCCCAGAGGGCCGAAGGGCCCCATGGCAAAGGGACCGGACGGTCGCGGTGACGGGTTCCTCGCGGCCCTGCCCCGGACCACGGTGGGCGACGAGCATCGTCAGTGGAGCCGAACACGGAGATCCCGTGGATGGTGTCGTAAACGCCTGCTGCGTGTCCGCGATGGCCGTAGGCAAGCAGATGCAGTTCTTCGGCGCCAGAGACCTCGCCAAGGCGCTGCTGTACGCGGTCAACGGCGGCCGGGACGAGATGACCGGCGAGCAGGTGGCGCCCCCGATGCCCGCTGACGGGTGAGTACCTGGACTATGAGGAGCTGTCGGCGGCGTACGACCGGATGCTGGACTGGCTGGCCGAGACCTACGTCGACGCGCTCAACGTCATCCACTACATGCATGACAAGTACGCCTACTAGCGCATCGAGATGGCGCTCCACGACCACCCGGTGCACCGGTTCATGGCGTGCGGCATCGCCGGCCTGTCGGTGGCCGTGGACAGCCTGTCCGCCGTCAAGCACGCGCGCGTGAAGGTCTTCCGGGACGCCACCGGACTCGCCGTCGACTTCCGCACCGAGGGGGGAGTTCCCGGCGTACGGCAACAACGACGATCGCGCCGACGACATCGCCGTCGACCTGGTGGAGTCGTTCATGGCCAAGGTGCGCAAGCACCCGACCTACCGGGACGCCCAGCACACCCGGTCGGTGCTGACCATCACCTCCAACGTCGTCTACGGCAAGCACACCGGCAACACACCCGACGGTCGGCGCGCGGGCGCCCCGTTCGCGCCCGGCGCGAACCCGGTGAACGGCCGCGACCCGCACGGCATGGTCGCCTCCGCGCTGTCGGTGGCGAAACTCCCGTACGAGGGTGCCCGCGACGGCATTTCCCTCACCTCGACCGTCACTCCCGAGGGCCTCGGTCACGACCCGGCCGAGCGTGCCGCGAACCTGGCCGGCACCCTCGACGCCTACATGGCCTCCGGTGGCTTCCACATGAACGTCAACGTGCTGAACCGGGCGACGCTCGAAGACGCCATGGAACACCCGGAGAAGTATCCGGAGTTGACGATCCGGGTCTCCGGGTACGCGGTCAACTTCGTCCGTCTGGCCCGTGAGCAGCAGCTCGACGTGATCAGCCGTACCTTCCACGGAGCGCTGTGAACACCGTGACGCAGCTCGCCGCCGGACAGGTCTCGGGCCGGATCCACTCATGGGACCTGTCCACCGGCGTCGACGGACCAGGCACGCGGTTCGTGCTGTTCACCAGCGGCTGCCCCCTGCGCTGCCTGTACTGCGCCAATCCCGACACCTGGCACATGCGCGAGGGGCGGGAAGCCATCGTCGACGAGGTGATGGCCGAGATCGGCAGGTACCGGCCCTTCATCACCACGGCGGGCGGGGGAATGACGCTCACGGGAGGTGAGCCGCTGCTCCAGCCGGCATTCACGGGTGCGGTGCTGCGCCGCTGCAAGGAGGCCGGCCTGCACACCGCCCTGGACACCTCCGTGCTTCCTGGGCGCCCGCGCGACCGACGCACTGCTCGCCGACACCGACCTGGTCCTCCTCGACATCAAGTCCTTCGACGTCGCCACCTACCGGAAGCTCACCGGCGGCTCGCTCGCCCCCACCCTGAGCTTCGCCACCCGGCTGGACCGGCTGGGCGTCCCGGTGCACGTTCGCTACGTCCTGGTCCCCGGCTCGTCCCGCCCCGGCGCGGTCCGGCTCGCGTCAGCGCTCGGCGACGCCTCGGGGGAGGCCGACTCCCCCGCCCGGTCGTCCTTGCTCTTCTTGTCCTTCCCGCCCTTGCCGCGCCCCCGCTCGCCACCGGCCCCGGCCGCGCCGAACCCGGCACCGCCGCCCGACACCGCGGGCCCGCCGTCGGGCGCCTCGCCACCCCGCTGCCCGGCGGTGTGCGACGGCTTGACGCTCCCGCCCGTGTCGTCGCCGACACTCATGCAGCCGGCGGCAGCGGCGACCGCCACGACCGTGGCGGCCAGTCGGACGGGTACGTACAAGGGGCGCACGGGGCCACCTCCGGAAAGGGTGATGGAGTCAACACCTCCAACTCCCGGCGCCCACAAGAGGACACGCGCCCCGCATTCACAACCCGGTCAGCCGTAACCCAGGGCGTGAAGGCGCGCGTCGTCGATGCCGAAGTGGTGGGCGATCTCGTGCACGACGGTGATCTCCGTCTCCGCCACGACGTCCTCCCGCGACTCGCACATCCGCAGCGTCGGATTCCGGTAGACGGTGATCCGGTCGGGCAGCACACCGGCGTACCACTCACCCCGGTCGGTCAGCGGAGTCCCTTCGTACAGCCCGAGCAACTCGGGATCGTCGGCCGGCGGCTCGTCCTCGACGAACACCGCGACGTTGTCCATCAGTCGGGTCAACTCCGGCGGGATCCGGTCGAGCGCCTCGGCGACCAGCTCCTCGAACTCCTCACGCGTCATCTCCAGCACAGGCCTATTGTCGGCCACGTCCCCGCCGTACGAGAGCCTTCCGGTGCCGCATATCCGGCCGCGCACTTGGGCATACGGGATCAATGGCCAGCGTCCCCGCCGCAGTCCCGAGTGTCCTGAAACCGATCCGCAACGCCCCGCGCGCCCTGGCCCGCCACTACCGCTCCCGCCAGGCGCCCGTCACGATCGAGCTCGTGGCGCAGCCGCACCCGTGGATACGTGCGGTGGGACTCGTCACCGTCGTCCTCCTCGGCGCCTGGCTGGGCCTGCTGGTCGTGGGCAACGTCCGGGCCCCGGTCGGCCCCATGAACACCACGATGACCCTGCGTCCCTCCTTCACCGGCGGCACCAAGATCAATATCTCGCCGCTGGGCGCCCTCCAGCTGGACAGCCACATCGCCCCCGTCCGCCTGGACGTCAACGTCGACCAGCTCGACCCCGACCGCTCCCAGGCCCTCGTGGACCACCCCGAACGCCTCTCCGGGCTCCAGGACGAGGTCGCCGAGGACGTCGGCCGCGGCACCCTCGACC
>NZ_JBEXSH010000592.1:0-963 GCF_040613555.1 Streptomyces sp. NPDC006265 | reverse complement strand
CCGCGCGGCATCGCCGCCCTGCCGTCCGGCCTGCGCCCACCCGCCCTGCACACCTGGCCGTGCGCTCCGGTGTCGCCGTCGTCGCCGGTGCCACCGCCCTCGGCCTCGCCGTCTACCGCCGTCCGCGCCGCGCCCTGGCCGCCGGCGGCCTCGCCCTCGCCCTCCTCGCCGCCTCGGGCGGCACCGCGTACGCCACCTGGCGCCCTGATGCCGTCCTGGAGCCCAGGTTCTCCGGCCTGCTCACCTCGGCCCCCTCCCTGGTCGGCAACGCGCGCAGCATCGTCACGGAATTCGACGTCTACCAGAAGGAGTTGGCCCGCCTGGTCACCAACGTGACCAAGCTCTACGACGCCACCTCGACGCTGCCCGCCTACGCGCCCGACCCCTCCACGATCCGGGTCCTGCACGTCTCCGACATCCACCTCAACCCGGCGAGCTGGAAGATCATCGCCTCGCTCGTGGAGCAGTACAAGGTCGACGTCATCGTCGACTCCGGCGACACGATGGACCACGGCACGGCCGCAGAGAACGGCTTCCTGGACCCCATCGAGGACCTCGGGGCCCCCTACGTCTGGGTCCGCGGCAACCACGACTCGGTGATCACCCAGCGCTACATGGAGGACCTGAAGAACGTCCACGTCCTGGACGACGGAAAGGCACAGACGATCAAGGGCCTGCGCTTCGCGGGCATCGGCGACCCCCAGTTCACCCCCGACCGCTCCCAGCGGCCCGGCGCCGAGCAGTCCCAGGAACTGGCCGGCGCCCGCCTGGCCACGGCCTTGCGCGACCAGAGCACCGCGGGCACCCCGGTGGACATCGCCGTCGCCCACGAGCCCTCCGCCGCCCGCGAGGTCGACGGCGAGGCCCCCCTCGTCCTGGCCGGCCACCTCCACCACGACGAGATGGAGGACCTGCCGTACGGCACCCGGCTCCGCATCGAGGGCTCCACCGGCGGCAGCGGAC
>NZ_JBEXSH010000591.1:0-5733 GCF_040613555.1 Streptomyces sp. NPDC006265 | reverse complement strand
GCCTCCAGCGTGCGTGCCTGAAGGCTCTTGCCGCGTGAACCGGCGGGGAGTCGTTCGGTCGCCTCGATCGCTCTGCAGGGCCAGGTAGACGGCCAGGGGCATGGTCTGGGTGCGGCCGGGGAAGTTGCCGGCGAAGGTGATCGTCGCGCCGAACTCGCCGAGCGCCCGCGCCCAGGCGAGGACCGCGCCCGCCGCGATGCCCGGCGCGATCAGCGGCAGCGTGACCCGGCGGAACGCGGTGAAGCGGGACGCGCCCAGGGTGGCGGCCGCCTCCTCGTAGCGCGGATCGGCGGCCCGCAGGGTGCCCTCGACGCTGATGACGAGGAACGGCATCGCCACGAACGCCTCCGCGATCACGACACCGGCGGTGGTGAAGGGCAGCGTGATTCCGAACCACGCGTCGAGCCACCGCCCGACGATGCCGTTGCGGCCGAGCGCCATCAGCAGCGCCACACCGCCGACGACCGGAGGCAGGACGAGGGGCAGGGTGACGAGGGCGCGTACGAGGCCGCGGCCGGGGAAGTCGACGCGGGCCAGCAGCCAGGCCAGCGGCACGCCGATGACCAGGCTCACGCCGGTGGCCGCCGTGGCGCTGAGCAGGGACAGCCTGAGGGCCTGCCATACGTCCGGGCTGGTCAGCTGCGCGGGCAGGCTGTGCCACGGGGTCCGTACGAGCAGGGCGATCAGCGGCACGATCAGGAAGGCCAGGCCGATCAGCGCAGGGACCAGCAGGGGCAGCGGGACGCCCGTCCGCACGCGCCGGCGCCGCGGACCGCCCCGGAGCGTGTCGGCTCCGGCGCGAGGCTTGTCGGTCGGGAGTGTCACGGCTTGCGGAACCCGGCCCCGCTCAGGACCTTCTGGCCCTCGGCGGACCGCACCAGCGCGATGAACGCCTTGGCGGCCTCGGCGTTCCCGGCGTCCTTCAGCAGGGCGATCGGGTAGTCGTTGACGGCGCCGGCGGACTCGGGGAACTCCACGCCCTCCACCTTGTCACCCGCAGCGCGCACGTCCGTCTTGTAGACGACGGCGGCGTCGGCCTCCTTCAGCTCGACCTTGGTGAGCGCGGCCTTGACGTCCTGCTCGTAGGAGACGGGGGTGAGCTTGAGCCTGCTCGCGTCGAGGGCCCGCTGCGCGGCGGCGCCGCACGGCACCTCCTCGTCGCAGAGCACGACCTTCAGGCCCGCCTCGGTGAGGTCCACGAGCGAGGAGATCTTCCCGGGGTTGCCGGGCGGGGTGGCGATCTCCAGCTCGTTGCGGACGAAGGTCGCGGGGGTGCCCGAGGCGACCCCGGCGTCCGTGACGATCTTCATCGTCTTGGGGCTGGCCGAGGCGAAGACGTCCGCCGGGGCGCCGCCGGTGATGCTCGCGGCCAGCGAGTCACTGCCGCCGAAGCTGAAGGTGACCTTCGTGCCGGGGTGGTCCTCCTCGAACTGCTTGCCCAGCGTCGTGAAGCTCTCCTTCAACGAGGCCGCGGCGAACACGGTCACCTCCCCGGAGAGCTTGCCCGGCCCGGGGGAGTCCGGCTTCGCCGAGGAATTCGAACCGGACGACGAGCAGGCGCTCAGGGCCAGCAGGGCTGCGGCTCCTCCCACGGCCGCCTGGAGCGGGCGGCTGGTCCGGCGCGTGCTACGGGTCATCACGGATCTGCTCCCTCGGATCAGCATGCGCCGATGATAATGCCGCAGATGCGAGGGGAAAGACCCCTGTGTATGCGCATGAGCGAGGACAGAGATCCCAGCAGGTGGCATGTGCGTTCGTACGGCAGGGTCGGCCGGGGTCTGCTCTACTCGCCGCGGTTCCGGTGTCCGTGGTGCTCCAGCGCCCAGCGGCCGAGGAGCGCGCCGCCGTAGACGACGTAGCCCACGCCGATGAGCCAGGACTCCACGACGAGGACGACGCCGACCGCTCCGTAGCTGATGGCGTTGGTGACGATGAGCGGGGTGAAGACGAAGTAGGAGAACATGCGCAGGCCGACCAGGCCGGCCATGGTGGCCAGCGCCCCGGGGAGCAGATCGCTCCAGCGGACCTGCCCGCCCAGCAGGAAACGCTGCCCCCACCAGAAGAACAGCACGCCGGACGCCGAGCTCAGCGTGATCCGCTCCGGCCCCGAGACGATGCTGCGCGTCTGCACCTCCTGGTACAGGTACGCGGTCATCGCGATCATCCACACCGCCTGCCGCCAGACGCGGTGCCACGGGCCCGAGGGCAGGCCCCAGATCCGCTCGTAGCCGTTCTGCACGCTGCCGCCGAACGCGACGCCGAAGACCGCGAGGGCGACCCCGCCGAGCACGCTCGTGGTGCCGATGACCTTGAGCGGCGGGCTGATGATGTCCGTGAGCACCCGCGCGGATCGTCCGGACAGCCCCATGCCGTCGGCGAGCCACAGGGCGAATCCGCCCCGTTCCAGGGGGTCGGCGGCGGCGACCACGATGAGCAGGGGCGCCAGGGTGACCAGGGCGAGGGTGGCGAACCCCGTGGCCCGGTGCAGCAACTCCACCTCGCGGCCCTGCCGGACGAGGGTGTGCGCACCGGCCCGGTGCCACCCGCCGCGCACCGAGCGGCCCCACCGCTTCACGGGAGCCGGTCCGTGCGGGAGCCGGTCGTCCTCGGTGGTGTGGTGACGGTCATCCCTCGGTCCGCCTCCCGGTGCGTGCTCCGTCCACTCGCGGACATCGTTGACCGTTCCACGGCGGGGCAAACGCCGCAAACCGGGCGACGCCTGTGTGGGTCAGAGACCCACGAACCCCGCTCCCGCGTCCCGCAGCCGCTCGTGCAGCCCGCGGAACACCGCCGAGGAGCGGACCCCCGGCCAGTCCGCGGGAAGCAGCTCGGACGGCAGGCCCGGGTCGGTGTAGGGCAGGTGGCGCCAGGAGTCCAGGGCGAGGAGGTAGTCCCGGTAGGCCTCCTCCGGCGGGGTGTCCTCGCGCTTCTCCCAGGCGTGCAGCACGCGCGCGTGGCGGTCGAGGAACTCCTCGTGCTCCTTGGCGATGGCCGCCAGGTCCCACCACCGGGCGACCGCCTCCGTGGTCGCGGCGAAGCCGAGGTGGTCACCGCGGAAGAAGTCGACGTACACGTCGAGCCGCAGCCGCTGGAGCGTGTGCCGGGTCTCCTCGTACAGCCGCGCGGGCGCGATCCACACGCCCGGAGCGGCCGTGCCGAAACCGAGGCCGGCCAGCCGGGAACGCAGCACGTGCCGCTTCTGCCGCTCCGACTCCGGCACGGAGAACACCGCGAGCACCCAGCCCTCGTCCTCGGGTGGAGCGGAGGCGTAGATGCGGCGGTCGCCGTCGTCGAGCAACTGACGGGCGTCCGGGGACAGTTCGTAACCGGCCGCGCCCTGTGCGGTGCGGGCGGGCACGAGCAGGCCGCGTCTCTTGAGCCGTGACACCGAGGAGCGTACGGACGGAGCGTCCACGCCGGCCGCGGCCAGCAGCCGGATCAGTTCGGCTACCGGCACGGGGCCCGGCACGAAGCGGCCGTACGCGCCGTAGAGCGTGACGATGAGAGACCGTGGTGCATGGTGGTCGGACACGTTGATCATCTTAGGTCGTACGGATCATTCCCGGTCGCCTTCCGGTACCCCTGGGGCACGCAGTCTGAACCGCTGGAGCTTGCCGGTGGCCGTGCGCGGCAGCGCGTCCAGGAAGACGATCTCGCGCGGGCACTTGTACGGCGCCAGCTCGCTCTTCACGAAGGCGCGCAGCGCCTCGGCGTCCCGCCGTGCGGCCTCCTTGAGGACGGCGAAGGCAAGCACCACCTGCCCGCGGGCCTCGTCGGGCCGTCCCACGACCGCCGCCTCCACCACGTCCGGGTGCCGCAGCAGCGCGTCCTCCACCTCGGGCCCGGCGATGTTGTACCCGGCCGAGATGATCATGTCGTCGGCGCGGGTGACGTAGCGGAAGTAGCCGTCGGGGTCGCGGACGTAGGTGTCGCCGGTGATGTTCCAGCCGCCGCGGACGTAGTCCCGCTGGCGCGGGTCGGCGAGGTATCGGCAGCCGACCGGTCCGCGTACGGCGAGCAGTCCCGGCTGCCCGTCGGGCACGGGCTCGCCGTCCGCGTCCTGCACGCGCGCCTGCCAGCCCGGCACCGGAACGCCCGTGGTTCCGGGCCGGATCCGGTCGTCTGCCGCGGAGATGAAGATGTGCAGCAGCTCGGTGGCGCCGATGCCGTTGATGACGCGCAGGCCCGTGCGCTCGTACCAGGCCTGCCAGGTGGCCGCCGGCAGGTTCTCGCCGGCCGAGACGCAGCGGCGCAGGGAGGAGACGTCGTGCCCGTCGAGCTCGTCGAGCTCGTCGAGCATCGCGCGGTACGCCGTCGGGGCGGTGAACAGCACGGAGACCCGGTGCCGGGCGATGGCGGGCAGCAGCTGCCGGGGCCCGGCCTGTTCGAGCAGCAGCGCACGGGCGCCGGCCCGCAGCGGGAAGACCACCAGGCCGCCGAGACCGAAGGTGAAACCCAGCGGGGGACTGCCGGTGAACACGTCGTCCGGGCCCGGCTGCAGGACGTGCCGGGAGAACGTGTCGGCGATCGCCAGGACGTCCCGGTGCAGGTGCATGCAGCCCTTCGGGCGGCCGGTGGTGCCCGAGGTGAAGGCGATCAGCGCCACGTCGTCGGCCGCCGTCGCCACGGCCTCGTACGGGCTCGTGGGCGCCGGGCGGTTGAGGAGGTCGTCCGGGGCGTCGCCGCCGTAGGTCGCGATCCGCAGGCCGGGGATCTCGGCCTTGGCGAGGTCGTCGACGGCCCGGATGTCGCACAGGGCGTGCCGCACCCGCGCGATCTCGCACATCGTGCTCAGCTCGTGCGGGCGCTGCTGGGCGAGCACCGTGACCGCCACCGCCCCCGCCTTCAGCACCGCCAGCCAGCAGGCCGCGAGCCAGGGGGTGGTGGGGCCGCGCAGCAGCACCCGGTTGCCCGGGACGACACCGAGCTCGCCGGTGAGCAGATGGGCGACGCGGTCCACCCGGGCGCGCAGATCGCCGTACGTCCACGGCTCGCCGGTGGCGGTGAGGAACGCCGGGCGGTCGGCGGGCGGGCCGGTCAGCAGTTCGGCGGCGCAGTTGAGCCGTTCGGGGTAGTGCAGCTCCGGCAGGTCGAAGCGGAGCTCGGGCCATTGGTCCGGGGGTGGCAGATGGTCCCGGGCGAAGGTGTCGACGTGGGCCGTGCGCCGTGCGTTCATACGGTTCGCCCCCTTGGCGTGGTGGGCTCGCCTCTGGAGCGTATCGTGTTGGTGACGACAGTCAACGGTCCGCGATAGCCTCGGAGTGGCCCAGCCGGAACGCAGGGTGGCGGAGAAGGGACCGGCGATGACCGCATTCTCGCTCGAACCGGCACAACTCGCCTGGTGCGCCGAACTGCGCGCCCTGGCGGCGGAACGGCTCCACCCGCTGGCCGACAAGGGTGAACCGGGGCATGTGAACCGGGCCCTGGTCGCCGAGCTCGGCAGCCTCGGCCTGCTCGGTCGCCTGTTCACCTCGGGCGCGCTCGACCTGTGCCTGATGCGCGAGTCCCTGGCCTACGCCTGCACGGAGGCCGAGACGGCCCTGGCCCTCCAGGGCCTCGGCGCCCATCCGGTGCACGCGTACGGAACCGAGGCGCAACGCGCCCGCTGGCTCCCCCGGGTCACCGCCGGCACGGCGATCGCGGCCTTCGCGCCGAGCGAGCCCGGGGCGGGATCGGACGCGGCGGCACTGGAGCTGCGCGCGGAGGTGGAAGCCGCCGCACAGGACGGCCGGG
>NZ_JBEXSH010000590.1:0-5741 GCF_040613555.1 Streptomyces sp. NPDC006265 | reverse complement strand
GAGGGCTTTTTGCTGGTCAGGGCACATGCCAGCCGGTACGACGAAGCCCCGGACTCCCCCTTGATAATCAAGGGCGGGCTCCGGGGCTGTCCGGCTGTTACCGGGTTTTTGCGGGTGGCCGTGTCGAATACGTGTCGAAGTTTCTGCGGGCCGCGAGGTCAGTCGGCGGACGGCCGCTCGGGGAGATCTCCGGCAGCTTCGAGCCGCCTCTTCAGGTCGGGCAGCTGACCCTCAACGCAGCGGGCGTAGGTCGCCAGGAGCACGGCAACACTGTTTCCGGCCCACTCGGCCACCTGGGCGGGCGGGATGCCGTCATTCAGCCACTTCGTCAGTCGCGTGTTCCGGTTGTCGTAGACACGCCGTCCGGTGGGTGACTCGAAGACGTGCGGGGGCAGTACGGCCTTTCGGGCGTTGCGCCACGCTCGACGGATGACGGAACCGGCGAGGATGCCGCCCGACTCGCCTTGGAACAGCAGGTCACCTGGCTTGAGCTCTTCGTCCTCGATGTGCTGCCGCAGGATGCGCGTGAGGGCGGGATGCCCCGGGACAGTGCGGGTCTCACCCTCCGCACGGCCTTTCAGGTCGCGTTGTTCGTGGATCTCCCCCGTGTCTGTCCACTGCTTTCCGACCTCGGGGGTCGCGGTGTGGATCAGCAGCTCGCACCACTGGTCGGCAGCGTCGGGCTCGGGCAGGGTCACGTCCTCCACTCGCATCGCTACGGCCTCCTCGGGCCGGGGACCGCAGTAGTACAGCGTGGCGAAGAAGGCGTGAAGTCGCTCGCCGCCGCGTGGCCGGCGCCGTATCCAGTCGAGGATTGCCGCCGCTTGCTCCGGGTTCAGCAGGGACCGTTTGTCCACGGCATTCGTGGTCTTTACAACGGCCGTCGACTCCTTGCCCTTGGGAAGCGGGTTGGTCCTTAGGATGCGCCGCCGGATCGCGTACTTCATGGCGACGTTGAGGATCCGGCGGTTGCGCTTGCGGGACCAAGCCGCCGCTTGCTTGCCATCTAGGCGCGTGTCGATGGCGCGTAGGACGTGGTCGACCTTCTCCGGGTCCTCCCAGGCCGAGATGGGCAAGGAGTTTCGCTCGACCCATCGGAGGATGGCCACCACGTCTCGGGGTGCGTCGGGGCGTCGGTTGGTGTTGAACGCCCACTCACGCAGAGCGGTGCGCACGGCGGCAGGCGCGAACTGGGTGGGCTTGGCCCGCAGCAGCGCGATGGTGGTCGCCGTCAGGGTCTTGGCCATGTTCTTACGGCTGTTGCCGCCCAGCTGAGGCCAGCGGGCATCCACGTACTCGACGGCGAACTTGTACCAGCTCATGGCAGCCGACTTGGAGCGGTGGGAGACCGGGAGCCCCGTGGCGATGACGAACGCCTCGCCCTTGCCAGTGGCCCGGATGAGTTCGGAGCGGAAGCCCTCGGCGAGGGCGACGGTGTCGAAGGGCTCACGCCAACGCTTCCCCGCGACCACCCAGCGCACGGTGTATGTGGTCTTCCGGGCGCCCTTGTAGGTGAGGATCTTGTAGACCTTCACGTCGTACGTCGTCTCCATCAGGCGGCGTCCTCACGGTCGTCAAGCCAGTGATCGAGGTCGCTCCGCCGGATTCTGAGGTCGCCGTTCGGGAGCTTGATGCAGCGCGGTGCGCGGCGCTTGGCCCGCCAGTCGTAGAAGGTCGAGCGCGAGATGGCCAGTTCCTCGCAGACCTCCGCGAGGGTGAGCATGGTGCGCGATCTGGTGGCCGTGGTCATGTACTGCTCCCTTCGCTGAGCAAGGCTTCGCGGGCGGTTTCGCGGTTGAGCTGGAGGTCGCGGGCGATGGTTGCGGCGAGGGCGGATTCGCCGGGGGTGTGGCCGTGTCCGGCGTATTGCCAGTCGGCCAGGATCAGGACCGTGTCCGGCTCGACGTCCTCCAGGCCGAGCGCTTCGCGTTCCTGGGCGGCGCGGAAGTCGGCGCGGGCCTGCCGGAGTTCGCCGAGGGTGGTGGAGTAGCGGCGGGACTTTGAGGAGAAGTGGCCGCGGAAGCCGAGCATGTGAGCCCAGGCCCACAGGCGCCGGTCCGGGTAGAGCGGGTCGAGCTGCTTGCAGGCCTCGATGAGGCGGCGGGTGTGGTCCGGGACGCCGTGGCGGTCGAGTTCGGCGAGTTCGCCGATGCGGCGGTCGAGGGTGCCGGTGTTCTCAGCGGCCTTGGTGGCGTACTTCGCCACGTAGGAGGCGACGGCCTGTTCGGTGATGTGGGAGCCGTCGCCGAAGGCCTTCACGGGCCGGACGTCGAGCTGGGTGCCCCAGCGAAAGGTGCGGGCCGGTTGGCCCTCGGTGGCGGGGACGGAGACCGAGGTGTAGGAGTGCGCGGCAGCTGCTCGGATCGCGTCGGCGAGGAGGTCGACGGTGGCCCAGGAGGGCGGGGCGGTCTCGGGGCCGTCGGGGCCGTCGATGCGGATCACCGCGTGGAAGTGAAGGGCGCCGCGCTTCTGAAACTCAGCGACTTTGCCGTAAGAGAGGCGGGCGCACTCCTTCAGCTCGCGTTGGGTGATGCCGGCGCGGGCGGCTATCTCGCGGCGGAGCCGGTTGGTGAAGCGCTGCCAGAGCTGTCCGGCGTGGTTGTTGAACAGCACCGCGCCCGCGTAGTCGTACGTCGCCGGGTCCAGGGCGGTGCCCAGCTCAGGGGCATCCGGGGCGTGACGAGTACCGCAGCGGCAGACGCCCCGGTCGGGCCGGTTGTGGACCGGGCCGAATGACGGAGCCGTGAGGGTGGCGAAGACCCGGGGGTGGTCGCGGACGGTGGCGGGGATGTCGCGTCGGTCGTCTCCGGCGAGTCCGGCGCGTATGAGGTGGTAGGTGTCGCCCGCGTAGGTCCAGGCGCAGGAGGGGCAGCGCGAAGCCCGTCGGTTGCCGCATGCGACGCGAAGGCGTCCGCCCGGCTCGTTGGCGGTGGTGTAGTGGTGCAGGGTTTCGCCGGTGGTCTTGTCCTTGGTGAGGGTCCAGCCGGTGAGGTGGATGGGGTCGGCGCAGCCGCCGGTGCGGCGGATCTGCTCGTGCCAGCGGTGGTAGTCAGGGGCCGAAGCCACCCTCAGCAGGTCGCCGAGGGTGGTCGGGTCGAGCAGGTCAGGCACGTGCACCCTCCCGGACTCGGGCGGGGACGGTGCCCTGGCCGAGGCAGGCCGGGCAGTTGGCGGTGATGGTGTGCCGGTGGCCGTGCTGGTCGCGTCCGCCGGTGGTGATGGCGGCGGTGGCGAAGCCGTCGCAGTTGGGGCAGATGCGGGCCGCCGGCGTGGTGCGGTGCGTCATGCTGGGTGTTCCTTCCGGTTGCGAGATCGGACAGGGACGGCGCCCGGAGCGGACGAGACTTGGCGGTTGAGGCCGCTCCGGGGGCCGGTCAGCGGCGCTTCGTCTCCGAGGCAAGGAGCGAGCGCAGGACGACGGCGCAGACGGCGACCGAGGCGCCGGTGATGGCGACCGCGAGCAGCATGGAGACCAGGACGGCGCCGACGACCAGGACCACGGCGGTGCCGCCGCCGACAAGGGCGAGCGCGGTCCCGGGAGTGAGCTGCACCGTCGGCCGGGACGGCGCGGGCGCCGGAGCCGCCGGGGAGGGCTGCGAGTTCTGGACGGCCGGGACGATGGTGGTCGGTTCGACCACGGCGGGCGGGCTGACGTGGCCGGTCGGTGTGGGCATGGTCGGGATCTTCGGACGGAACATCGGCGGTTCTCCCTTCTGGGGTGGTTACTTGACGAAGGTGTCGATGGCGGGGGCCAGGACGCTGTCGGCGAGGAGGAAGCCGCCGAGCAGCAGGACGGCGATGAGCCAGGCGGGCGGGCGGATGAGCTTGACGCCGAGGTAGCCGACGACGAGCAGCGCGAGCCAGAGCGGAACCTGCATGGTGGCCTCCTAGCGGACGCGGCAGCGGTGGGTGCGGGCGGCGAGCTGGGCGGCGGACCGGCTGGAGTAGTCGGAGGACCAGCCGCACCGGTCCGAGGTGCACACGGCGGCGTACTTGGTCTGGCCGTGCCGGTCGCGGTGGGTGCCGATCTGCACCGGGCCGATCCGCATCACGGAGTGGAAGTGGTCACGAGCGGGCATGTCAGTCGGTCTCCTCTCGGTTCGTGGTCGAGGTGGGGTCGGGGAAGGCAGCGCGGATGCCAGCGGCCGTGGCCGGGTCGGCGGTGCGGCGGGCGGCTTCCTCGGCGAGCAGGTACGCGAGGAAGGGCCGGTTCGCGGCGGCCATCTCGCGGGCGGCGTCGAGGTGATCGGCGGCGGTCAGGTCGGCCGGATCACTGGTCATGGCGTCTCCCGTCGGTGTCAGGTGAGTTGGGCGGCGATGGCGTCGGCGAGCTGGGGTGGGACGCCGAGGCGGGCGCGCAGGGTGTCGGTGTCGATCGGCGTACGGGTGCGGGCGTGGTGGTCGTCGGCGACCTTGCGGGCGTGGTCGACCAGCGCGGCAGGGACCGGCACAGCGGGAGCGGGCTCGGCCGGTGCGGGTTCGGCAGCCGGGAGTGCAGGAGTGTCGTCGACCGCTGGGGCCAGCTCGGGCTCACGCACTGGTTCGGTCTCGGTAACCGGCTCAGGATGCGGCTCGGTGACCGGGGCTGCAGGTGCCGGCGGATCCGGCACCCGGTCGGTGGTGGAGTGGGCGAGCAGCGTGCCGCCCATGAAGGCCAGGGCGGGCCAGGCGGCGACCAGGATCCGCAGCCATGCCGGGACGTCGGTCAGGTCGAGGAGTCCGGCGGTGGCGACGTTGGCACCGAGCGAGGCGACCAGGGCGATCACGAACCAGCACCAGGCCAGCCGGGACGGTCCGTCGGAGCGCAGCCGCCGCCAGGAGGCGACCAGGAGCAGATCGACGCTGATCGGGTAGGCCCAGGCTTTCCAGCCGTCCTGTCCGGCAGCGGCGGCCAGGTCGTGGAGGTGAGCGAAGGACAGCGCCCCGGCAATGACGGCCTGGACCAGGACGGCATCGACGCGGAGAGCGGGGCGGGCCATCACGGCTCCTTCCTGTGATGAGGCATGGCGGGGGTAGGGACCTGGCGCGAAGCGGTCGCGCCCACCGGTGAAGCGGGGGAAGGGTCAGGCGGTGGCGGGGGCTGTCTTGGACAGCGGCCCCCGGGCCGAGGGCAACGGGCCAGCCGCGGGCCGGTAGGCCGCCAGGGCGGGCACGTCGGGGGTGCGGTCGGCGTACTTGTTGCAGGTGTTCACGGCGTGCCGCAGCGAGGTGTGCGGGGCGCGGATGCGGTGCCAGCCACCGGTGGAGTCACCGGCGATCGCGATGCCGCGTGTCTCGGCGGGTATCTGGATGGCGGCCAGGACGGCGTCCGGGGAGATGTCGCCGAAGGCCATGTTCGCGGATGTCTCGTCGTTGACGCGGTGGGCGGTGCGGCCGGTGAGCTGGGCGCGGAGCATGGTGATTCCCTTGCCGAGTTCGGAGCCGAAGCGCTGCCCGCAGATCTCCAGGTAGATGCCGGCCGCACGGCCGAGCTGGGCGAGACGGACCAGGGCGGTGATGATCCGGTCCCGGCGCTTCTCCTCCTCCTTCGAAGCGAACAGGGCGAGTTCGGGCCCAGCTCTTCCAGCGCCTGCTGAAGTTCGGCCGACGCCTGGGCCTGTCCTTCGTGGCGGTGGTCCACCACCTGTCCGACGTCGTGGACGGGGCTGTACTTCCGCAGGCCGCCGTAGCGGCGCATGTCGACCTCGTCGTTCATGCCGTGCATGACCGAGCCGGCGCCGAGGAACAGGCCGGCCTTGAAG
>NZ_JBEXSH010000589.1:0-5743 GCF_040613555.1 Streptomyces sp. NPDC006265 | reverse complement strand
GACCGCCCGGCAGGTCTGCCTCGGCTGGCACTGGTATCCCTACGCCTACGCCCGCACGGTCGCCGACGGGGACGGCGCCCCGGTCCAGCCGTTCCCGCGGTGGCTCGGCGAACTGGGCCGCCGGGCGGTCCGCGACACCCTCGGCGGACCGGCGCCCGACTACGACATCGCGCTGATCAACTTCTACGACGCCGACGCCCGCATGGGCATGCACCGCGACGGCGACGAGAAGTCCGACGCGCCGGTGGTGTCGCTGAGCCTCGGCGACGCCTGCGTCTTCCGCTTCGGCAACACCGAGACGCGCACCCGGCCCTACACCGACGTCGAGCTGCGCAGCGGCGACCTGTTCGTCTTCGGCGGCCCGTCCCGCCCGGCCTACCACGGAGTCCCCCGGGTCCACGCGGGCACGGCACCGCCCGGACTGGGGCTGACGGGCCGGCTCAACGTCACCCTCCGGGTCAGCGGCCTCTGATGCCCGGCCGCACGCGTCTGCGCTGCTCCCCGGCGCCCGGCCGGCGGGCTCGGCCACCATCCCGGCGGATCATGGGAGACTCGCCCTCATGAGCGGGAAGGCGGACCCCCGGCAGGCGGGGTATGGGAGCACTTCGCGAGCGCGGCTGGACCGGGGGCGCGGAGCGCTCGGGCCCGCACTGGAACTCGTGCACACCGGACGCGCGCCGACCCGGGCCGTGCTCACCGCCGAGCTCGGGGTGACCCGGGCGACGGCCGGCGCGGTCGCCGCCGAGCTGGAGGCACTCGGGCTGATCCGGGTCGACGCCCGGCCCGGGGCGGCGGCCGGCTCGCAGGGCAGGCCCTCCCACAAGCTGGCCGTCGCCGACGACGGGCCTGTCGCACTCGCGGCGCAGGTCCACTCCGACGGCTTCCGGGCGGCGCTGGTCGGACTGGGCGGCCGGATCGTCGCCACCGCGCCCGGCTGCGAGGTCGTCGACGCCGACCCGGCCAAGGTGCTCGCCTCCGTCGTCGCGGCCGGCGCCGAGCTGCTGGGCGAGACCGGACTGCGGTGCGTGGGCGCGGGCCTCGCCGTCCCCTCCGCCGTCGCCGAACCCGAGGGACTGGCCCTGAACCCCCTCCATCTGGCCTGGCCCGCGGGCGCGCCCGTCCGGGACATCTTCGCCGAGCAGGTGCGCGCGGCCGGCCTGGACGGACCCGCGTTCGCCGCGAACGACGTCAACCTCGCCGCGCTCGCCGAACACCGGCACGGCGCCGGCCGCGGCGCACGCGACCTGCTCTGCGTGGCCACCGGCCACCGCGGCGTCGGCGGCGCGCTCGTCCTCGACGGCCGCCTGCACCGGGGCAGTTCGGGTCTCGCGCTGGAGGTCGGGCACCTCACCGTGCACCCCGAGGGCCGCCCCTGCCACTGTGGCAGCCGCGGCTGCCTCGACGTCGAGACCGACCCGCTGGCCTTCCTCACCGAGGCAGGACGCGAACCGGGCCCCGAGGTGTCCCTGCTCCAGCAGTCCATCGACCTGATCCGCCACCACTACGACGATCCGGGGGTGCGCACCGCCGCCGAGGCCCTCATCGACCGCCTCGGCCTCGGACTCGCCGGCCTGGTCAACATCCTCAACCCGGACCGCATCATCCTCGGCGGCCTGCACCGCACCCTCCTCGACGCCGACCCCGGCCGGCTGCGCGCGGTCGTGGCCGACCGCAGCCTGTGGGGCCAGAGCGGCGGCGTCCCGATCCTGCCCTGCACCCTCGACCACAACAGCCTGGTCGGCGCGGCGGAACTGGCCTGGCAGCCGGTTCTGGACGACCCGCTGGGAGCGCTGACCGCGCAGGGGTGAGCGGGGACGGGCCGTGATCCGGTGAGACTGACCCCACTGGTATCAGGCTTGGCCGCGCCGCTTACGGGAAGGCGCGCCGCTGAGCGGGCAGGCTGGGTCGCAGGCAGTCCGCTCGCACCGCACCACCGAGGAAGTTGACGCAATGACCGACAAGCTCACCGTGAGCGTCCTGGGCACCGGCATCATGGGCGCCGCGATGGCCCGCAACCTCGCCCGGGCCGGACACACGGTCCACGCCTGGAACCGCACCCGGGCCAAGGCCGAGCCGCTGGCCACCGAGGGCGTGCGGATCGCCGACACTCCCGCGCAGGCCGTCCAGGACGCCGATGTCGTCCTGACCATCCTCCACGACGGTCCCGCCGCGCTGGACACGATGCGCGAGGCCGTCCCCGCCCTGCGCCCCGGCACCGCCTGGGTGCAGTCCACCACCGCCGGCATCGAGGGCGTCGCCGAGCTGGCCGCCTTCGCCCGCGAGCACGGCCTGGTCTTCTACGACGCCCCCGTCCTGGGCACCCGCCAGCCCGCCGAGGCCGGGAAGCTGACCGTGCTCGCGGCCGGTCCCACCAAGGGGCGCGAGAAGGTGACGCCGGTCTTCGACGCCGTCGGCGCCCGGACCGTGTGGAGCGGCGCGGACGGGGCGCGGGGCGGTGCCACCCGGCTGAAGCTGGTCGCCAACAGCTGGGTCCTCGCCGTCACGGCCGCAGCCGGTGAGGCCCTCGCCCTGTCCGAGGCCCTCGGCGTCGACCCGCGCGGCTTCTTCGACCTCGTCGCCGGTGGCCCGCTCGACATGGGCTATCTGCGCGCCAAGTCCGAGCTCGTCCTCGAAGACAGGCTCACACCGCCCCAGTTCGCGGTGAACACCGCAGCCAAGGACGCCCGGCTGATCGTTCAGGCCGGCGCGGACCACGGCGTCCGCCTGGACGTCGCCGAAGCGGCCGCCGCCCGCCTGGAGCGCGCCGCCGCCCAGGGCCACGCCGAGGAGGACATGGTCGCGGCCTACTTCGCCAGCTTCGACGAGAAGACCGACTCCTAGGAGGTTCCCCCCATGTCCAAGCCGCCGCTGCCGCCCGAGGCCGACGCCCTGCTGAGCGGGCCCAACCCGTGCGTCATGGCCACCCTGCGCTCCGACGGCGCACCCGTCTCCACCGCCACCTGGTACGCGTGGAAGGACGGCCGGGTACTGATCAACCTCGACGAGGGCCGGGTGCGCCTGAAGCACCTGCGCCGCGACCCGCGCGTCACCCTCACCGTCCTCGCCGGCGACGAGTGGTACACCCACGTCACCCTCATCGGCCGCGTCACGGAGATGTACGACGACGAGGACCTGGCCGACATCGACCTCCTCGCCCGGCACTACACCGGCAAGCCCTACCCGGACCGCGTCCGCCGTCGGGTCAGCGCCTGGATCGAGGTCGACCGCTGGCACGGCTGGGGCGCGATGAAGGACAGTGACCAGGCAGGCGGCTGAGACCCGGTGACCAGGCCGGTCAGCGCCACTCGGTCCCGAACGCCCGGCCCGGATTCACCGTGAGGATGCGCCCCACCAGTTCCTCGCCCACGGCGTGCACGAGCCGCGGCCGCACCCGGCGCAACAGATAGGGCATCCCGGGGCCGCCGTCCACCGAGCGGGCGGCGGCCGTGGTGGTGTCCGCGCCCAGCAGCACCCGGTCGCCGAACCCGGCGTCGGCGAGGGCCCGTACGGCCTCCGGCGTCCGCCAGTCCGTGGCGTGGTGCGTGAGGGACGGTCCGTCGAAGGCCAGATAGCAGCCGGACTCGGCCGCCTGCCGGTGCACCACGAGGTCGGGGGAGCGGTTGAGGTGCCCGAGTACCACGCGGTGCGGCGGCACCCCCAACTCCCCGCACAGCAGGTCCAGTACGTCCAGCGCGCCGGTGCCCATCTCCAGGTGCACGGTGATCGTCGCGCCCGTGGCGTGATGCGCCTCGGCCGCAGCCGTCATGGTCCAGCGGGCGTGCGCGTCCAGGGCGTGGAAACCGCCCGCGACCTTGACGAGCCCCGCCCGCACCCCCGACGTCCCGATTCCCACGGTGAGTTCGGAGACGAAGACCTCGGCGAGCCGGCTCCGCAGCCCGGCGAGCGTGCCCTCGTCGTAGTGCACGGCCTGGTGCAGACCGGTCGCGGCCACCACGTGCACGCCCGTCTCCCGGGACAGCGGCGGCAGGTCGGCGGCCCGCCGCCCGAGCCCGTACGGCGTCCACTGCACGACGGCCCCACCGCCCTGCTCCCGGAACGCGACCAACTCCGCCCGCGCCGCCGCCACGCTGCGCAGCTCCTGGCCGGGCAGCCGGGGAGTGCCGAAGAACACGTGGTCGTGGGCGTCACACACACCCAGGTCGGCGGGAGGCACGTCCCCCAGCACCGTGCGGACCGCGCTCACCACTGGCGTCCCCGGGGCAGCCGGTCGCGGCCCGGAGCGGACAGATGCAGCACCTCGAACACCTCGCCGTCGGCCTTGGGCGTGTCCTGCTCCCAGCGCTCCCAGAGGGAGAAGTGCACCAGCTCCCAGCGGCTCGTGTCGACGGCCGCGGCGGCGCACAGGACTCCGTCCTCCGCCGCCAGCCGCCGGGCCTCGCCCACCGCGTCCTCCACCGCTTCGGACAACAGCCCTGCGTTCAGGACGGATTGGCGGCGCCGTACCGCGAACCGCGCCTGCGAGCCGTCGCCTTCCTCGTAGGCGAGCCCCGTCCACTGGCGCGCCGACGGCCGCCCGAAGTCGTCGCTGACTCCCTGGAAACCGCCGCCCCACAGGAAGGAGTTCATCCCGTCGACCGTGTTCCAGAGGTAGAAAGGGGCGTACTGGTTGACCGGCGAGCCGCGCAGGCCGCGCTCGCGGATCAGATAGGCCTTGAGGCCGAGCCCGTCCCAGTCGTCGAGCAGATGCCCCCGGCGGGCGACGCGGTCGCGGATGATGCCCATGTCGTACCCGGCGGGCAGGGTGATCTCGTAGTGCAGGGCGTGCATGGAGATCTCCTCAAGAAGTCCGGGGTGCCAGCAGGGAGAGCAGTCCCCGGACCCCGGCGTCGAACGCGGCGGGGGAGCCGGAGGCGCGGGCGAGGACGTAACCGCCCTGGACGGTCGCGACGACCGCCGCCGCGATCTCCCCGGCGTCGAGGCCGAGCGCGAACTGGCCCTGCGTCTTGCCCTCTTCGACGATCCCGGCGATCCGTCCGCGCAGCCAGTCGAGCGTCTCGTCGACCGGTGCGCGCAGCTCGGGGCTCGCGATGACGTCCGGGTCCATCGTCAGTCGGCCGACCGGGCAGCCCCGCAGCACGTCCCGCTCGCGCCGCAGATACGCCTCGATGCGCTCGGAGGGCGTGCCCGGACCGTCGAGTACTCCCGCGGCGGTGGCGCGCATCTCCTCGGCGGTACGCCGGATCGCGGCCAGGGCGAGATCGGGCTTGCCCTTGAAGTGGTGGTACATGCTGCCCTGCCCGGCGTCCGCGCGGTCCAGGATCGCCTTGGGGCTGGTGCCGGTGTAGCCGCGCTCCCACAGCAGCTCGCGGGTGGACTCGATCAGCCGTTCCGGGGTGCTCATACCGCCACTGTACATACCAGTAGTTACAGAAGTCGAGTGCCGCGGGGAGCAGACGAGACCCGCCCGCCTACTCCCCGCGGGGTACACGCAGTGCCGCTGGCCGTACGACGACCGAAGCCCCCTCCCCGGACGACTCTCGAAAGCGACACCGCACACGAAGCGATCGAGGAGTTGGACGACATGCAGACCCTGGCGAACTTCGGCGACGGCGGCGGTCCCGGCCCGTGGATCCTGCTCTTCCCGGTGATCTGGGCGCTGGTGATCGGCGGCGGCATCGTGCTGCTGCGTCGCACGGTCTGGCGCGGACGCCGCGGCGGCCCCTGGCGGCAGCCCACCGTCGAGCCTCCATGACGGCCGCCGAGCTCGCCCGTGAGCTGGAGG
>NZ_JBEXSH010000588.1:0-5743 GCF_040613555.1 Streptomyces sp. NPDC006265 | reverse complement strand
GCTCCGGATTGGCCCTGACGAGGTACGGGAACTCGTCGATCACCACGGGCACGGGGCGCTCGGAGCCGAGGGCAAGGAGTGCGTCGACAGCTTCGGCCCAATGTGCGAAGTGGTAGGGGCTGGCGGGCCGGACATGAGCGGTGAGCGCCGTGCTGATCCGGCGCAGGGACTCGGCGTCGGCGGCCTCGGTCGCGCCGAAATAGAAGCCCCCCTCGGCACGGCAGGCCGCGTCGAGCAGGAAGGTCTTGCCCTGGCGGCGCCGACCGGAGACCACTCCGAGCGTGGCACCGGGCTGTTCATCGCCGATGAACCGGGTCAGCGCCGACCACTCGTAATCGCGATCGAACATCTCGGCAGGCTTGTCCACAGGCCACCTCGGTTAGATGTAGAAGTACGTATCTGTAAAACGTACCCCTATATGTGTGCGGAGGTTGCCGACGCGCGGAGGGACGACGCATCGCAAGGGGAAACCTGGGTGGCCACGCCCTCCACCCCGATGCCGCCATCAGCGCCAGTTCCTCAGGCGGTCGCAGGCCGGGGAGCCACGCGACCTGCTGGGCGCCGAGGTGCACTTCGGCGCCGACCTGGCCGTGTTCGTCACGACCACGTGCTTCAGCGCCCCTCCGAGAGGTTGCGGTGCGCACCGACTTCAAGAAGATCCGCTGAGGTTGCTCCTCCGGCCCTGGCGGCGCGGCTCCGTGGCCCTGCCCGTGGTTTCGTATGCCCACAGGGACCGGCCACATAGCGGCGCACACCCATAGGTACGGCACGGGCGGGCCCCCGACCGAGCCGTCCGGTGGGCGCCCTTTCACCCCTGACCTGGATGAGCTCCCTCGGCCTGAACGCGGGGGATCGCTGACTGCGCCGGTCCGTGTCCGGTGCTCGCGAGGGCGTGTGTCAGGCGACGGGGTAGCCCTGGGCGAGGGCGGCCTTGCGGAAGGCGGGGAGCATGTCGAGGGGGACGGCGAGGTGGAGTTCGCCGTGGCGGGTGCAGTGGGCGCGGGTGCGGCGGTCGGTGGCGAGCAGGGCCGCGACGGCGGGGTCCGCGCACTCGATGAGGTGCACCGGCCCGGTGTCGCGGACCTGGCCGACGCGGCGGGCGGCGTCGGCCAGAAGCGTGGTGACCGTCTGCGGGAGCGGAACGGTGGTGGCGGCGTTCAGATGGTGGCGGAGTTCGGCGAGATCGCGTCCCGCGTCGACGGCGGCGAGCAGTGAGGCGGGGGTCAGGGCCCACACACGGTCGCCGGTGCGCTTGGCGAAGGCGTCGAGGAGGAGGCCCTCGGCGGGGGCGAGTCCGTCGAGGGCCACCACGTCGTGGTTGGGGAGCACTTTCAGGCCGCCAGAACTCCTCGGGGCGGTGCCGGCCGGTGCGGGGGTGGGGAGGTAGGTGGCGGTCTGCCCGGTGGCGTAGGCGCCGAGCGGGTTGAGGCGGAGGGCGAGGAGACCGTCGTAGCGGCTGATGCAGTCGGTCCAGTCGGCGCCCCAGTTGTCACGGTAGTCGTCGCGGGCGCCCACCGGCGGCCGGTGGTCCACGTCGATCAGGCCGAGGACCGCGGCGTACTCGAAGAGCACGGCGAGGGTGTAACGGCCCTGGAGGAGTTCCCAGTTGTGGAACCCGTCGTAGCCGAGGCTGCCGTACTCGGGGTCCTCCAGGTAGAGCTTCCACAGGGCGCGCTCAGTGCGGGCGATCCTGGGATCGTGACCGGCCTTGCGCATGGTGCGGAAGAGCGTGTCGACGTCGGTCCACTTGCCGGGTGCACAGGCGGCCAGGGCCGCGCCGACCTGGGTCCGGCGCGGTTTGACAGCGGTGAGGACGTTCGCCGCGCGCTGGCCCTTGATCGCTTCGACGCGGGAGAACTCGTCGATCACGCCGCGGCTGAGCCAGCGCCGCCACAGCAGGGCGAGCGTCTCGTGCGCCGGTTTGGTCAGCGCCGCCCTGCCGCGTGCGGTCAGCGCGAGTTTTCCGGAAGGCCAGTTCCGCGAGTCCGCCGGCCTGGAGCAGCAGCGGCCAGGCGAAGGACGCGATCGGTTCCTCGGCGTAGAAGTCGCCGCCGCTGAGTGCTTCCGCGACCGCCTTGACCGTCGCCGCGGACGGGCGGAGTGTCTTCTCGCTGCAGCGCAGCCGGCCCGCCGCGCAGAGTTGAAGCACGGCCTTCAGGTTGGCCTGCGCCTCGTGCTCGGTCGTGCGTACCCGATGCTCGTCACGTTCGTCGTGGTCGCTGATCACAGGGGCCTCGTCCCCAGGACGTAGTGGTAGTTGCCCGCGCCGCAGGTGCGCTCCAGCGTGCGTACGATCTTCTGGGCGTCGTCGCGTGGGCCGTTGATGTAGAACGGCTTCCCCTGGCGGCCGAAGCCGATCCGCGGGGCGGCCGGGCCGGGTTCGCCGAGATGTACGGCGGCCTGTGCGAAGTCCGGCGCGGGCTCGAAGCCGAGGGCGCGGGCGTAGGCCACACCACCGTGCACGATGCTCTGCGCCTGCTCCAGGCCGATCCGTAGCGGCGGTTGGTCGAACGCCCGGTAGTAGTCGCGTACGTAGGCGTCCAGTGATCCTCCGCCCATCACCTGTGGGCCGACGGTGTCCTTGACGCCGAGGCAGTAGACGTCGACCAGGAACCCGCAGAGGGTGACCCGGCTGCCACGCTCCTGTCGGGCGATCAGGATCTGGGCGAAACCGGCGGCCTCGGGATTCCCGGAGCCCTCGTCGTCCGCGCGCGCCCAGTCGGGGGCCGCGGACAGCTCCAGGTCGGTGCTCCAGCCGGCGCTCACCCAGCAGCCCACCACCGGGCGCTCGGTCGGCGCGGCCGTGCTCTGCTGTTCGTGGGCCACCTGGCGCACCAGCGCGCTCGCCCGGGCCGGCTTCAGTCCGAGGGCCCGCGCGATCTGCTTCGGCCCGCTGCCCTTCTCCCGCAACGACCGTACCTGGGGCAGTAGTTGCGCATCGTCGTCGTTCACGGGGCCATTGTTCCGCAACGCCGGGGTGTCAGGTGCGGGGACTGGCTGTTCCCGTTGTCCCCGGAGGGGGGACGCGCGTGGGCACGCGGGCCCGAACCGGCTGTTTTTCGGCCGCCGGTCCCTCCGTGCCGGGGAAGGCGTTCTCATATGGGCGAGACGGTCACCCGGGGTCCCGCTGCTCCGTAGAGTCGGATCGAGACGACACGGCCGCGGGAACAGGGAGGACGGAGCGATGGCCAAGAGCGCGAGGGAGCGGCTGGGCGTCCTGCTCGGCGGGTCGAAGGCGGCGGAGTTCAGCGCCCGGCTCGAAGCACCGGCGGACGGCGTCGGCCTTGAGGTGGCCGGGGTCGGACCGGTGCGTCTGCCGCTGCGCGCGCCGCAGGTGAAGAAGCTGATCGCGGTGGCGCGCCCGGCACTGTTCGGCCGGGGGGAGGACACCCTGAGCGACAGCAGCGTGCGGGACACCTGGCAGATCCCGCCGGACCAGGTCACGCTGGACGGCCCGGCCTGGCCGACGTTGCTCGACGGCGCGCTGGAGCACTTCCGCGACGAGCTCGGGCTACCGGCGTCGACCCGGCTGCGGGCCGAGCCGCACGCGCTCCTCGTGTACGGCAAAGGGCAGTTCTTCCTCCCCCACCAGGACTCGGAGAAGGGCGACGCCATGGTGGGCACGCTGGTGCTGTCGCTGCCCTCGGCACACACCGGCGGCGAGCTGGTCATCGGGCACGCCGGGCAGAGCCGGACCTACCGTGCGTCGAAGACGGAGCTGAGCCTGGTGGTCTTTTACGCCGACTGCCCGCACGAGGTGACACCGGTCAGGAGCGGCTACCGGGTGACCCTCACGTTCAACCTGCTGGCCGAGCGAGGGGCCCCGGAGCAGGAGTCCGGCCCGCTCGACGACATGGCGCACTGCCTGGAGCACAACACTTCAACGCACCGGCCAGGCCGCGCTACGGCGGCCGGCACCTCGATCCGCCCCGTCGTCTTGTCTACCTGTTCGATCACGAGTACACCCAACATGGTCTCGGCTGGGACCGGCTCAAGGGCGCCGACGCGGAGCGTGCCGCGCTGCTGCGCGCCGCGGCCGCCCAGGCGGGGTGCGAGACGGTACTCGCCCTCGCCGAGGTGAAGGAGACCTGGGACGCCACTCCGGCCGGGTACGACCCCTGGGACGACTACGGTTACGACGAGGAGGACGAAGAGGGAGAGGAACAGGAAGCGGGAACAGCCGCGGTCGACGGCGCGGGTGCGGACGAGGACTACGAGCTCGGCGAGCTGATCGACGACGAGATCACCCTCGGCTGGTGGACCGGTCCGGACGGCGCCGACGGCGAGCAGATCTCGCTGTACGTCCGCGACTACGAGAGCTGCGCCAGTACCCCGAGTGCGGACCTGAAGCCCTATGACTCCCAGTACGAGGGCTACATGGGCAACCACGGCAACACGCTGGACCGCTGGTACCGGCGGGCCGCGGTCGTGGTGTGGCCACGAGAGCGGGCCTTCGCGGCGCGCGGCGAGGCCGGATCACGGTGGGCACTCGAGGAACTGCAGGCGCGTATCACCACGGGCGACCGGGACGGCGCACGCGCCGCGGCCGAGTCCCTCGCGCCGTTCTGGAAGGGCAGTGGTGTACGGCCCGGGCAGCTGGGGAGCGCGCTGCGGGTGGCCGAGGGCCTCCAGGCGCCCGGGACCGCCGCGATGCTCCTGGAGCCGTTCCGGATCGGCGCTCTCACTCCGGAATACGCGGACGACCTGGCCGCGGTGGCGAAGCGGTACGGCGTCCCGTGGCTGGGCCAGGTCACCGAGGGCTGGTTCGGCGGCGCGCAGAACCGCTTCGAGGAACACCGGTACGACTGGACCGAGCGGCTTCCCCAGCTGTGCGCGGCGCTGAGCTCCGCCCGGAGTCCGGAGGTGGCGCAACTGCTGTCGACCGGGGCCTGGGCTCAGGTGGACGGTGAGCTACGGCTGTGGGCCGAAACCGGGCCGGCCGAGATCCGCCGCGCGCAGTTGGAGCGGCTGAGCCTGCCGCTGCTGCGCATCCTGGAAGCGGCCGACACGAAGCTGCGCGGCCGGATCATGGCAGCGTTGCGTTCCTACCCGGACACGGTCCTCGAGTGCCTGCTGCCGATGCTGCGCCACGCGGCGCAGGAACAGACGGAGGGTGAGCCCCGGGCGGCGGGGCTCGGAGCGGTGGCACGGGAGTGCGGGGACCGGCTCGGCGCGCTCGCGCGACGGGCGCCGCGCGCTGCGGACGACTGGTCGGTGGCGTGGACCGGGTGCGGCTGCGAGCTGTGCGGCACCCTGGCCGGCGCGTTCCTCGGCTCCCGTTCGCGGCAGACGCTGGAGTGGCCGCTGGCGAAGGACGGGCGGCGGCACGTGCACAGCAGGATCGACACGGCCGAGCTGCCCGTAGACCATCAGACCAGGCGGCAGGGACGCCCCCACAGGCTGGTGCTGACGAAGACCGAGGAGCTGTTCTCGCACGAGCTGGCGACCCGCCGCCAGGCCGGAGCCGACCTGACTTGGCTGGCCTCGACATGGAACCTTTCCGGCGAGGTCGGAGCTGAGCCGAGGCCGTGACACGAGGCGCGGGAGCGACGTCGGCGAAGGCTGCCAGGGCGTCCGGCGAGGCGAACTCCTCCCAGTCGCCGCCGACGGCCGCGACTACCGCCAAGTTCCGTAGGCCCTCCGCAGTGCAGGTTGGTGCCGACTGCCGGCCGGGAGTTGCGGGGGCGTGCGCCTGCCTGTTCGTCGAAATATTCTGAATGTCGCTTGTAAGCGCAACCAAAAC
>NZ_JBEXSH010000587.1:0-5746 GCF_040613555.1 Streptomyces sp. NPDC006265 | reverse complement strand
GGCTGCGCGGCGCTCCAGGGCGAACAGCGCGTTGGGGCTGGGGTCGA
Organism: Streptomyces sp. NPDC006265; assembly: GCF_040613555.1. Lineage (NCBI taxonomy): Bacteria > Bacillati > Actinomycetota > Actinomycetes > Kitasatosporales > Streptomycetaceae > Streptomyces > Streptomyces sp. NPDC006265. The sequence continues at coordinate 5,699 of NZ_JBEXSH010000587.1, read as the reverse complement.
CGACGGTGACCCGGTGGCCGAGGCGGGCGACGGGCACCGCGAAGTTGCCGCTGCCGCCTCCGGTGTCGAGGACGTCCAGCGACTCCCGACCCGTGGCCTTGACCCGGCGGTCCAGGGCGTCCTGGAGGACCTCCCAGACCACGGCGGTACGGAGTGAGGCGCGGGGGCGCATCGGGTCCGACACGGCAGTTGACTCCTCGGCGCGGCACCGCCTCTTGCACGGCGGCGCGAACGGGGCGTCTCCCCCGGCCCCGGCCTCGGGGAGGGAAGACTTCAGGCGTCCCCCACCCTATTGCCTCGGCCACGGCGTCCGGATGACCCGGTCCCGGGGTGCCCCACGGGTCGGGCGGGCCCGGGCCGCGCTCAGCTCGCGTCCGGCATGTCCCTCCCCGCGCCGGGGCCCTCCGGCCGGTCCTGGTCCGGGCGGGGCTGCGGGAGGACCGGCTGGAGGACCAGCATCCGCTCGACCAGGCGCAGGAACATCGCCACGTCCCGTATCAGGTCGTCCGCGTCCCGGCCGGTGGCCGCGTCCTGGATGCCGGCCTCGGCCCGGGCCCGGCGGCGGGCGCCGGAGGCGAACAGCGCGCTCCATTCGGTCAGTTCGGGCGCGATCTCGGGGAGCACTTCCCAAGCGCTCCGGATCTTGGCCCGGGCCCGGGGCGAGGTCTCCGGGCGCCCCCGGGCGGCGAGCACCGCGGCGGCGGTGCGCAGGGCGGCCAGATGGGCCGTCGCGTAGCGCTCGTTGGGCGTTTCCAGGGCGGTGGCCTCGTCGAGGCTCGCGCGGGCCTGGGCGAGCAGGTCGAGGGCGGCGGGAGGGGCCGAGGACCGGCGCAGTACGGGGTGCACGTCGCTCGCCGGGCCGGTCAGTGAGGGGGCAGGGCCGGTGGCGCGGCGCCGACGGGCGGCTGCTGCGTGGTAGTTGGCCATGACGAACCTCCTGTCGTCTGGGTGACGGCACCTCCCGTCACGGAGTGCCGTATGTGACCCATCGTGAGGTATGGCACTGACAATCCGTTCTGACCTGCTGTTTTGCTTCGCTCGTAGGTTCGGAGTAGTTTTTGCACTGACCAGTCAGTTCAAATTCAGGGGAGACTCGTGGGGGAACAGGCGGGAGGAGTGCGGATCGTCGCCGACGGCCTCGGGATCAGGGGGCCACGGGGGTGGGCGGTCCGCGGGATCTCCGTCGACGCCGAGCCGGGTGCGCTCATCGCGGTCGAGGGCCCGTCCGGGTCCGGCCGCACGTGCCTGCTGCTCGCGCTGACGGGGCGGATGAAGGTCTCGGAGGGATCGGCCGCCGTGGGCGACGCGAGGCTGCCGAAGCAGATGGCGGCGGTGCGCGGCGTCAGCGCGCTGGCGCACGTCCCGGGGGTCGCCGACCTCGACCCGGCGCTGACCGTCGCCGAGCACCTGCGGGAACGGGCACTGCTCCAGCGGCGGTTCGGCGCGTCACTGCGCGGACTGCTGCGGCCCCGCGGAGAGCGGGCGGCCGAGGCCGGCCGACGCGTCGAGGCCGCGCTCGAAGCGGCCGGGCTCGACCTCGAGGCACTGCCCAAGGGGCCGCGCACGGCCGTCCGGGACCTGGAGCGCCTGGAGGCGCTGCGGCTGTCGGTGGCGCTCGCCCTGGTCGGCGGGCCGCGGCTGCTCGGCATCGACGACACCGACCTCAAGCTCTCGGACGGTGAACGCGAGGAGGTCTGGGCGCTGCTCAGGTCCCTGGCCGACGCCGGGACGACGGTCGTGGCGGTGTGCAGCGAGGCTCCCGAGGGCGCCGTCAAGGTCTCCACCGCGCAGAGCCACGAAGAGCCGCCCACCGAGGACGAGGCAGAGCGGGCCGACGAGACCGACCGGGCCGACCAGGGAGAGGAGAAGGCCGATGCGTTCGCCGAGACTGGCCGCGCTTGAGCTGCGCCGCTTCGGGCGGGGGAAGCTGCCGCGCGCCGCGCTGGTCGCGCTGCTGGTGCTGCCGCTGCTGTACGGCGCGCTGTATCTGTGGTCGTTCTGGGACCCGTACGGCCGCCTGGACAAGATCCCGGTGGCGCTGGTGAACGACGACAAGGGGGCGACCGCCGACGGGAAGAAGATCACGGCGGGCGACGACATCACGAAGGGCCTGCACGACAGCAAGACCTTCGACTGGCAGGAGGTGAGCGCCGCCGAGGCCCGCAAGGGCGTCGAGGACGGCAGCTACTACCTGTCGCTCACCCTGCCCGCCGACTTCAGCGAGCGGATCGCCTCCAGCTCCGGGAACACCCCGGAGACCGGCGCCCTCCAGGTACGTACGAACGACGCGAACAACTACATCGTCGGGCAGATCTCCCGGACGGTCTTCGGCGAGGTGCGGCAGGCCGCGTCCACGAAGACGTCCCGGTCCTTCCTGGACAAGATCTTCGTGTCGTTCTCCGACATCCACGGCAAGACCGTGAAGGCGGCGAAGGGCGCCGACCGGCTCAACGGCGGTATCGGCAAGGCCGAGAAGGGGTCCAAGGACCTCGCCGACGGCCTGAAGGACGCCGAGGACGGCAGCGGCAAGCTCTCCGCGGGTCTGAAGAAGCTCCACACCCGCGCGGGTGAGCTGGAGGACGGCTCGAAGCAGGTCGCCGAGGGCACGCAGAAGCTCGCCGACCGGGTCAACGGCACCGCCGACAAGGTCGGCCCCTTCCTGAAGGGCAACGAGAAGACCATCGGTGACACCGCCCAGCTGGTCGCCGACTCCTCCGGGGTGATCCGCAAGCACCTGGACACCCTGGTGAAGACGGCCCCGACCGCCGCCAAGGACGCCCGCGCCGCGTCCGGCACGCTGACCGACGTCTACGCCCGGCGCTGCGACGATCCCGTCCTGCCCGACGCGGCCTGCTCCGACCTGAAGAAGGCCAAGGACGCCGCCGCCGACGTGACCACCATCGCGGACGACCTCAACACGCTGATCGCGGACCAGGACGGCGACCTGGACAAGCTCGACAAGAACCTCGCGACCCTCCAGAAGCAGTCGCAGGCCCTCGCGAACCGCGCACCGCACCTCTCCGAGGACCTCACCGATGCCGTCAAGAAGATCAACAAGCTGAACGACGGGGCGGCCGAGGTCGCCGCGGGCGCGAAGAAGCTGCACAAGGGGATCGGCACGGCCAAGACCGGCGCCGTCGACCTGGACAAGGGTGTCGGCAAGCTGAAGACGGGCGCGGACGACCTCAACGGCGGCATCTTCAAGCTCGTCGACGGCTCCGGGAAGCTCGCCGGCGGTCTGCACGACGGGGCGGAGAAGATCCCGGACTACGACGAGCAGGACCGCGACCGGCGCACCGAGGTCATGGCCGATCCCGTGCGGCTCGCCTCCCAGGACCTGCACAAGGCGCCCAACTACGGCACCGGGTTCGCCCCGTACTTCATCCCGCTGTCCCTCTGGGTGGGCGCGATGGTGGCGTACATGCTGATCGCGCCCATGAACCGGCGCGCGCTCGCCGCGGGCGCCTCGGCGTGGCGGATCGCGCTGGCGGGCTGGCTGCCGGTGGTGGCGATCGGAGTGCTGCAGACCGTGGCGCTGATGTCGGTGCTGCACTGGGCGATCGGCCTTCAGATGGCGCGAGCGGCCGGGACCGTGGGCTTCCTGTTCCTGGTGACGGCATGCTTCGCGGCGATCGTGCAGTGGCTGAACGCGCGCTTCGGGGCGGCGGGCCGGATCCTGGTCCTCGCGCTGCTGATGCTCCAGCTGACCTCGGCGGGCGGCACGTACCCCGTCCAGACCAGCCCCGGGTTCTTCAACGCGCTCCACCCGTTCCTGCCGATGAGCTACGTCGTCGAGGCCCTCAGGCGGCTCATCACCGGCGGTGGACTCGAACCGGTGTGGCACGCGTGCGTGGTGCTGACGGCGTTCACCGCGGGCGCCCTCGCGCTGACCGCCGTGGCGGCCCGCCGGCGCCAGGTGTGGACGCTGGACCGGCTGCACCCGGAGCTGAGCCTGTGAGCCCCACCGTCACGCCCCCCGGAGGAGTTCCTGTGACAATCAGGGCCATGGAAAGCAGCAGTGCCGCGTCGGGCGGCAGCACGCGCCGCGAGGCCACCCGGCAGAAGCTCTACGAGGCGGCCGTCACGCTCATCGCCGAGCAGGGGTTCTCCGCCACCACCGTGGACGAGATCGCCGAACGTGCCGGGGTCGCGAAGGGCACGGTCTACTACAACTTCGCGAGCAAGTCCGTCCTCTTCGAGGAACTGCTGCGGCACGGAGTGGGGCTGCTGACCGCCTCCCTGCGGGAAGCGGCCGACCGCACCGCGCGGGAGGGCGGCAGCAAGGTCGACGCCCTGGACGCGATGATCCGGGCGGGGCTGGTCTTCATCGACCGCTACCCGGCCTTCACCCAGCTGTACGTTGCCGAACTGTGGCGCACCAACCGGACCTGGCAGTCCACGCTGATGGTGGTCCGGCAGCAGGCCGTCGCGGTCGTGGAGGACGTGCTGCGCGACGGCGTCGCCGGCGGTGAGTTCAGCGAGGAGATCGACATCCCGCTGACGGCGTCCGCGCTGGTCGGCATGGTCCTGGTGGCCGCTCTCGACTGGAAGTCGTTCCAGGCGGAACGCTCCCTGGACGACGTCCACGCGGCACTGTCCCGGCTTCTCCAGGGGCGAGTCAGCGGCTGCCGCTGAGCGAACCCGCGCCGCGCATGCGAAAGCGCCGGTCCGGTGTGGCCGCGTCCCCCGCGGGCCACCTCGAACCGGCGCCTTCCGTGCTCCCCCGTGCGTCCCCCCGCACGCCCCCCGTTCGGTCGTCCCCCGGTTTCCCCCGTGCCTCGCTCCCGCCGACACCGCCGGCGGAAGGAGCGGATCGTGGGCCGGCTCCGTTCCGACGCCCCGTGTCGCCGGTGCCGGGGCCGTGCCCCTCTCCGTGCCTCCACTCTCTCGTCCGCACAGGTCGTCCCCCATCCGCGCGCGTACTCAACTCCCCGGCTAGGTACGCATACTCAGTCCTGTGCACGGGGCCCCACGACGCTCCGTCGCCGCCTGGTCACGATCGCCTCCGCGCCCGTACTCGGAGGCCGCGGGCCGGGGTTGCCGGTGGCGGCCGATAAAGTCGCCGGCATGGCACGGATTGCGGTGATCGGCGCCGGGATGGGCGCGCTGACGGCTGCCGCCCGGCTGGCCGTGGCGGGCCACCGGGTGGCGGTGTACGAGCGGACGGACACGTACGGCGGAGCGCTGCGCCGCTTCGAGCGCGAGGGGTTCTCCTTCGACACGGGCCCCGGCCTGCTGCCGCTGCCGGCCGTCTACCGCGACCTGTTCGTCAAGACCGGCAAGGAGCCGCTGGAGTCCTGCGTCGAGCTGGTCCAGGTCGACCCGTCGTCCCGGCACGTGTTCGCGGACGGCACGCGGGTGTCGCTGCCGAACGCCTCGCGCGCGGGCGCCGTGGCCGCCCTGGACGAGGCGCTGGGCGCGGGCGCCGGGCAGCGCTGGGGGGACTTCCTGGTCCGCGCCCGCGAGGCCAGGGACCGGACCCGCCGGCCGCTGCTGGAGGAGCCGCTGTGGCCGAACTGGCAGGTGCTGGCCGAGCGCGAGCCCTACCCGTCGGTGCCGCACAAGCGGCTGCTGCGCACTCGCCGGGCCGCCACCCTCACCGAGATCGGCGCCTGGGAGCTGCGCGACCCACGGCTCACGGCACTCTTGGAGGGCCATGCCCTCGGCCACGGCCTGGACCCCCGGGTCACCCCGGCGAG
>NZ_JBEXSH010000586.1:0-5747 GCF_040613555.1 Streptomyces sp. NPDC006265 | reverse complement strand
GCTGGGCAAGGCGGGCTGGGTGAGCATCCCCCTGGAGCAGCAGGGCGCCCCGGCTGCCGAGGTGCTCTGCGACTGGGTGGAGGAGAGCTACCGGGTGATCGCGCCCAAGCGGCTGATAGTCGAGCTGGACGGAAGCTGGCCCTGTCCGGCAGATTGCTAAGCGCTTGCTCGTGCAGGTCTTGTGCCGAGTGGAACACGTTCTTAGCATCACTGGTGTTACATCAGTTGTGTCACAGCACTGGGGGCTGGATGACCACGGCAAGGACGCCAGGACCCGGTCCGCTCACCGGCGTGCGCGTCGTCGAGCTGGCCGGCATCGGGCCCGGCCCGTTCGCCGCGATGCTCCTGGCCGACCTCGGGGCCGACGTCGTACGCGTGGACCGGCCCGGCGGCCCCGGCCTCGCGATCGACCCGGCCTACGACGTCACCAACCGCAACAAGCGCTCGGTCGTCGTCGACCTGAAGGACCCCGACGGCCCGGACCAGGTGCTCGACCTCGTGGCCCGCGCCGACGTCCTGGTCGAGGGCTACCGCCCGGGCGTCGCGGAACGCCTCGGTGTCGGCCCCGGGGACTGCCACGCCCGCAACCCGCGCCTCGTCTACGGCCGGATGACCGGCTGGGGCCAGGACGGCCCACTCGCCCAGCGCGCCGGGCACGACATCGCGTACATCGCCCTCACCGGGACCCTCGGCCTGATCGGCCGGCCGGACGAACCGCCCGCGGTCCCGGCGAACCTGCTCGGCGACTACGCGGGCGGCTCCCTCTACCTCGTGGTCGGCGTCCTCGCCGCCCTGCACCACGCGCGCGCGAGCGGCACCGGCCAGGTCGTCGACGCCGCCATCGTGGACGGCACCGCACATCTCGCCACGATGATCCACGGCATGCTCGCCGCCGGCGGCTGGCAGGACCGCCGCGGCGCCAACCTCCTGGACGGCGGCTGCCCCTACTACGGCACGTACGAGACGGCCGACGGCAGGTACATGGCCGTGGGCGCGCTGGAGCCCCAGTTCTACGCGGAGTTCCTCGCCCTCCTCGGCCTCGAGGACCAGGCCGGGGCCCGCAAGGACGTCGCCCGCTGGAGTGAACTGCGCGAACAGGTCGCCACCCGCTTCAAGAGCCGTACCAGGGACGAATGGACGGTCGTCTTCGACGGCTCCGACGCCTGCGTGGCGCCCGTCCTGTCACTGCGCGAGGCCCCGCACCACCCGCACCTGGCCGCCCGCGGCACCTTCACCGACCACGGCGGCATCACCCAGCCCGCCCCGGCCCCCCGCTTCTCCGCGACCCCGACCTGCGTCCGCACCGGCCCGGCCCGGCCGGGTGCCGACACGGCGGACATCGCCCGGGACTGGGACGTCCCAGGGCTCCTCCCGTCGTCCCGAAACCCTCAGCGAAAGGCCCCCTCGTGAGCACCGAAGCATACGTCTACGACGCGATCCGCACCCCGCGCGGCCGCGGCAAGGCCAACGGCGCCCTGCACGGCACCAAGCCCATCGACCTGGTCGTCGGACTCATCCACGAGATCCGCGCCCGGTTCCCGGACCTCGACCCGGCCGCCGTCGACGACATCGTCCTCGGCGTCGTCGGCCCGGTCGGCGACCAGGGCTCCGACATCGCCCGGATCGCCGCCATCGCCGCGGGCCTGCCCGACACGGTCGCCGGTGTGCAGGAGAACCGCTTCTGCGCCTCGGGCCTGGAGGCCGTCAACCTGGCCGCCGCCAAGGTGCGTTCCGGCTGGGAGGACCTCGTCCTCGCGGGCGGTGTCGAATCGATGTCCCGGGTGCCGATGGCCTCCGACGGCGGCGCGTGGTTCAACGACCCGATGACCAACCTCGAGGTCAACTTCGTGCCGCAGGGCATCGGCGCCGACCTCATCGCCACCATCGAGGGATTCTCCCGGCGCGACGTCGACGAGTACGCGGCGCTCTCCCAGGAGCGGGCCGCCACCGCGATGAAGGACGGCCGCTTCGAGAGGTCGGTCGTCCCGGTGAAGGACCGCAGCGGTCTCGTCGTCCTCGACCACGACGAGTTCCCGCGTCCCGGCACCACCGCCGACTCCCTCGCGGGGCTCAAGCCGTCCTTCGCGGACATCGGCGAACTCGGCGGCTTCGACGCGGTGGCCCTCCAGCAGTACCACTGGGTGGAGAAGATCGACCACGTCCATCACGCGGGCAACTCCTCCGGCATCGTGGACGGCGCCTCGCTCGTCGCGATCGGCTCCAAGGAGGTCGGCGAGCGCTACGGCCTCACACCCCGCGCGCGGATCGTCTCCGCCGCCGTCTCCGGCTCCGAGCCGACCATCATGCTCACCGGCCCCGCCCCCGCGACCCGCAAGGCCCTCGCCAAGGCCGGGCTCACCATCGACGACATCGACCTCGTCGAGATCAACGAGGCGTTCGCGGCGGTCGTGCTGCGCTACGCGCGGGACATGGGCCTGTCCCTGGACAAGGTCAACGTCAACGGCGGCGCGATCGCGCTCGGCCACCCCCTCGGTGCGACCGGCGCGATGATCCTCGGCACCCTCGTCGACGAACTCGAACGCCAGGACAAGCACTACGGCCTCGCCACGCTGTGCGTCGGCGGCGGCATGGGCGTCGCCACGATCGTCGAGCGCATCTGACCCCCTCCCGACGGATCACACGGAGCACCTCCACATGAGCACTGAGTCCACCACCATCCGCTGGGAACAGGACCGCACCGGCCTCGTCACCCTCGTCATCGACGACCCGAACCAGTCCGCGAACACCATGAACCAGGCGTTCCGTGACTCCCTCGCCGCCGTCACCGACCGCCTTGAGGCCGAGAAGGACTCCATCCGGGGCGTCATCATCACCTCCGCGAAGAAGACCTTCTTCGCCGGCGGCGACCTGCGCGACCTCATCCGCGTCACGCCCGAGACGGCCCAGGAGCTGTTCGACGGCGGCATGGCCATCAAGCGGCACCTGCGCCGCATCGAGACCCTCGGCAAGCCCGTCGTCGCCGCCCTCAACGGCGCGGCCCTCGGCGGCGGTTACGAGATCGCCCTCGCCTGCCACCACCGCGTCGCGCTCGACGCGCCCGGCTCCAAGATCGGCTGCCCCGAGGTCACCCTCGGTCTGCTCCCCGGAGGCGGGGGTGTCGTCCGCACCGTCCGGATGCTGGGCATCGCCGACGCCCTGCTGAAGGTCCTCCTCCAGGGCACCCAGTACAGCCCGCGCCGCGCCCGGGAGAACGGCCTCGTGGACGACGTGGCCGCCACCCAGGAGGAGCTGCTCGCCAAGGCCCGCGCCTTCATCGACGCCAACCCCGAGTCGCAGCAGCCCTGGGACAAGCCCGGCTACCGCATCCCGGGCGGCACACCGGCCAACCCCAAGTTCGCCGCGAACCTGCCCGCCTTCCCGGCCGGCCTGCGCAAGCAGACCAACGGCGCGCCCTACCCGGCGCCGCGCAACATCCTGGCCGCCGCCGTCGAAGGCTCCCAGGTCGACTTCGAGACCGCCCAGGTCATCGAGGCCCGCTACTTCGTGGACCTCGCGGCCGGCCAGACCTCGAAGAACATGATCCAGGCCTTCTTCTTCGACCTCCAGGCCGTCAACTCCGGCGCCAACCGCCCCCAGGGCATCGAGTCCCGCAAGGTCCGCATGGTCGCCGTCCTCGGCGCCGGGATGATGGGCGCCGGCATCGCCTACTCCTGCGCACGCGCGGGCATCGACGTGGTCCTGAAGGACGTCTCCCTGGAGGCCGCCCTCAAGGGCAAGGCCTACTCCGAGAAGCTGTGCGCCAAGGCCGTCTCCAAGGGCCGTACGACCCAGGACAAGGCCGACGCGCTGCTCGCCCGCATCACCCCCACCGCCGAGGCGCGGGACCTGGCCGGCTGCGACGCCGTCATCGAGGCCGTTTTCGAGGACACGTCGCTCAAGCACAAGGTGTTCCAGGAGATCCAGCACGTCGTGGAGCCCGACGCGTTGCTCTGCTCCAACACCTCCACCCTGCCCATCACCGCCCTCGCCGAAGGCGTCGAGCGCCAGGGCGACTTCATCGGTCTGCACTTCTTCTCACCCGTCGACAAGATGCCGCTCGTCGAGATCATCAAGGGCGAGCGCACCGGCGAGGAGGCCCTGGCCCGCGCCTTCGACCTGGTCCGGCAGATCAACAAGACGCCCATCGTCGTCAACGACTCGCGCGGCTTCTTCACCTCCCGCGTCATCGGCCACTTCATCAACGAGGGCGTCGCCATGGTCGGCGAGGGCATCGAGCCCGCCTCGGTCGAGCAGGCCGCGGCCCAGGCCGGCTACCCGGCCAAGGTGCTGTCCCTGATGGACGAACTGACGCTGACCCTGCCCCGCAAGATCCGGGCCGAGACGAAGCGCGCGGTCGAGGAGTCGGGCGGCACCTGGACGGTCCACCCCGCCGAGGCCGTCATCGACCGCATGGTCGACGAGTTCGGCCGCACCGGCCGCAGCGGGGGCGCCGGCTTCTATGACTACGGCGACGACGGCAAGCGCACCGGCCTCTGGCCCGGACTGCGCGAGCACTACACCAAGCCGGGGTATCAGATCCCGTTCCGGGACATGCAGGAGCGCATGCTGTTCTCCGAGGCGCTGGATACCGTCCGGCTGCTGGAGGAGGGCGTGCTGACGTCCGTCGCCGACGCCAACATCGGCTCCATCTTCGGCATCGGCTTCCCGGGCTGGACGGGCGGCGTGCTCCAGTACATCAACGGCTACGAAGGAGGCCTGCCCGGCTTCGTGGCACGCGCGCGTGAACTCGCCGAGCAGTACGGGGAGCGCTTCGCGCCGCCCGCGCTGCTGGTGGAGAAGGCGCAGAAGGGGGAGCGGTTCAGCGATTCAGCCCGCGGCTGACCCGCCGGAGCCCGACGGCCCGGTGAGCCACTCGCCCAGCTCTTCCTTCAGCGACCGCTGAAACGCGGTCAGGAGCGCCTGCACCACCAGAGGATGCATGTGCGCGGACAACGAGCGCACGTCCTGCGCGTCGCGCTCCGCCACCTCGCCGCGGAAGAGCTGGGACAGCTCCCGGGCCGCGGCGTGCGCGTGTTCGATGAGGACCTTGCGCGCCGCGAAGATCGCCTCCTGGGAGAGCGGCACGTCCAGCAGCCCGGCGCCCAGCCGGAGCAGCCCGAGGTCGGCCTCGTACCCGTCGTCCGCGGGCCGGACCACGCCCATCGCGACGAGCCGCTCGACGTCCTCCTCGCCCAGCGGCCGTCCGGCCCGCCGCTCCAGCTCAGCACGGGTGACCGTCTCGACGGTCTCCGGCGCCCAGGAGGCCACCACGGCCCGGTGGATGGCGAGGTCGTGCGCGCTCAGGTCCGGCGGCAGCTGCCGCAGGTAGCGCTCGATGCCGGCCAGCGTCATGCCCTGCTGCTGCAACTCCTCGATCAGCGCCAGCCGGGCCATATGGTCACGCCCGTAGTGCCCCACGCGCCGCGGACCGAGCACCGGCGGCGGCAGCAGCCCTTTCGTGCCGTAGAAGCGGACCGTGCGCACCGTGACGCCGGTCCGGGCGGCCAGTTCGTCGATCGTGAGGGTCGGCTCCTCGGCGTCGGTCGTCATGTGCAGCAGTATCGCTGTCTCACCAGTGCTGTGAAACCTCCCGCGACCCGGGAGACGGCAGTGCGAGAAGTCGCGCTCTGTGACGCATGCCACCGCGTGGGGGAAGGTGCCCCCTTGGTCTGTGCCTTTACAGGGGGCGCAGACCTTATGTACGTCCGGAAGCCGAGCGCGACCCGCTCGGGCGCACCAGAGAAGGG
>NZ_JBEXSH010000585.1:0-5763 GCF_040613555.1 Streptomyces sp. NPDC006265 | reverse complement strand
GTCGGCGATCAGCGCGTCCAGGGTGTCGAGCAGGGCCAGGTGCCCACGGCGCGCAGCAGCCGGAAGGCCGCCCGTTCGCCGTGGCCCAGCCACAGGCCGCACAGCAGCGACGCCAGGAGGTGGGCGGCGAGCATGCCGAGGGACGAGTCGCCGCCGGGGATGTGCACGGTGTGCGGGGACATGGACTCCATGGCGCCCGAGCTCATGTCGTGGCTCATGGATCCCATGCCGTGGCTCATGGACGGCATGTCCATGGAGTCCGCCCCGGACGTCCCAGGCATCGGCGGTCCGAGCGAGAACGCCGAGTGCAGCGCCGTCTGGACCGCTACGGCGACGGCGACGACCAGGCCGAGTCCGCGTTCGCGGCCCGCCGGGCACCAGCCCGCCATGCACGTCACGGCCCAGCCCGCCAGCAGCGTCGACACGGGCACGTGGTCGCCGGACATCATGACGTGCCCCAGGGCGGCGAGCACGACACAGACGGCCGCGAACACCGCGACCCGTATCGTGCGAGCACACCACCCGACTGTCATGGCGCCTCATCCTCGCATCCGGCCCCGCCCCGACACCCATGGGTACGGACGTCTCCCCCGCCGGGCACTCAATCCAGTCCATGTGATCCAGGCCACTGCCGTGGAGTCGGCGCCTCCGCCAGGGCCACGGCAGAATCCCCGGCGTGGACATCACCGCGCAGGAGCTCAATCGAGCCACCCTCGGGCGCCAGTTGCTGCTGGGGGAGGCGATGGAGAGCGGGGAGGCGGTGCGGCGTGTGGTGGCACTGCAGGCGCAGCACCCCGCCTCGCCGTACGTGGCGCTGTGGAACCGGCTGACCGGGTTCACGCCGGCCGGGCTGGACGCCGCCTTCGCGGGGCGTGCGGTGGTCAAGGCGACCCTGATGCGGATCACGTTGCACGCGGTTCACGCGGACGACTATCAGCTGTTCCGGGAGGCCATGCAACAGACGCTGTACGCCTCACGGCTCGGGCACCGCTTCGCCGCGGCGGGACTCACGCCGGCCGACGGCCGGGCGCTGGTACCCGAGTTGTTGGACTTCGCGGACCGGCCGCGGACCGCCGACGAGGTGCAGGACTGGCTGGCGGAGCGGGTCGGTGAGGAGAAGAAGGCCGGGGCGTGGTGGGGGCTCAAGGCGTACGCGCCGCTGCTCCACGTGCCGGCCGACGGGCCGTGGTCGTTCGGCGCCCGGTCGTCGTTCGTCGCGGCGCGGACCGGTCCCGTGCCCGAAGGGCGGGAGACGGTGACGGAGGCGCTGAACCACCTCGTCCTGCGCTGTCTGGCGGGCTTCGGGCCCGCGTCGGTGGCGGACGTCGCGCAGTTCGCCATGGTGCCGCGGGCGCCGGCACGCCGGGCACTGCTCGCCCTCGACGACGCGGTGGAGCACCTGCGGGGACCCGACGGGACCCTCCTGTACGACGTGCCCGGCGCCTCGCGCCCGCCTGCGGACACTCCCGCCCCGCCCCGGCTCATGGCCATGTGGGACAGCGTCCTGCTCGCCCATGCCGACCGCAGCCGCGTGATCCCTCCGGCGTATCGCCGTCTGGTGATCCGGGTGAACGGCGACGTGCTGCCCACGCTGCTGGTCGACGGCCGGGTCGCAGGCGTCTGGCGCGCACTCGACGGCGGCATCGAGGCCACGGCGTTCCACGACCTGCCGGCCGCCGTGTGGGACGGACTCGCCGCGCAGGCCGCGTCGTTGACGGCGCTGCTGGCCGGCCGCGACACCGAGGTCTACCGCCGCTACCACCCGCTCGACGGCCGGCCGGGTGATCGACCTAGAGTGGGTCGGCGTGACGACCCACCCGACGCCATCACCCCAGCCGGACGAGCAGACCCAGCAGACCGGGGCGACTCCGCCGTCCCGGGCGGCGCGGGACTACCTCTCCGAGCTGTTCTCGCTGGAGGGCCGGGTCGCGATGGTCACCGGGGGCAGTTCCGGGATCGGCCGCGCCATCACCGGCGCCCTTGCCCGGGCGGGGGCGAGCGTGGTGGTCGTGGCCCGTGGCGAGGCCGGGCTGGCCGCGACGGTCGAGGAGCTCACGGCCCAGGGTTGCCGCGCCGCGTGGGTCAGCGCGGATCTGAGCACCCGCGAGGGGGTGCGGACGGCCGCCGAGCGGGTGGCCGGGGCGTTCGGGGAGCCCGACATCCTCGTCAACAGCGCCGGGATCAACCTGCGTCCGCCGATGGACCAGCTCGGCGAGGACGTCTGGGACGCCACGATGGCGGTCAATCTGGAGGCGCCGTTCCTGCTGGGACAGCGCTTCGGACCCGGCATGGCGCAGCGCGGGTACGGACGGATCATCCACATCAGCTCACAGCAGGCGCATCGCGCGTTCGTCCAGAGCGGTGCCTACGGCGCCTCCAAGGGCGGGCTGGAGGCTCTGGCGCGTTCCCAGGCCGAAGCGTGGTCGCCGAGCGGGGTCACCTGCAACCTCCTCGTGCCGGGCTTCGTCATGACACCGCTCAACGCGCGGCTGTCGTCGGACCCGGAGAGGGTGGCCGCCCTGGCCGCGCGCACGATGGTCGGGCGGAACGGTCTCGCCGAGGACTTCGCGGGTGCGGCGGTCTTCCTGGCGAGCGCGGCCTCCGCCTACGTGACCGGGCAGTCGGTCTTCGTCGACGGCGGGCTGTCCGTCCACTGACGCCGCCCCGGCATGCGCCGGGTCCCCCGAACGGCGAGCGGCCGAGGGGCGACGGGCGGTGCTCGGTGTCACGCTGGGCACACTGGCCCCGCGGAAGGGAAGCATCGCCATGATCACGACGGAGTACGTCCCCGGTTCCCCCTGCTGGCTCGACCTGGGCGCTTTGGACGTCCGGGCCGCCGCCGCCTTCTACGGTGCCGTCCTCGGATGGGACTACGAGCCCATGGCCGAGAGCGAGGACTTCGAGGGCGGGATGTTCAAGAAGGACGGCAAGATCGTCGCCGGACTCGGCAAACTCACCGAGCAGGGCGCCCGCCCGGCCTGGATGCTCTACTACAGCGTCACCGACGCGGACGCCACGACACAGGCCGTCCAGCAGGCGGGCGGCACCGTGCGGGTCGCGCCGATGGACCTCGACGACTGGGGCCGGATGGCGCAGTACAGCGACCCGCTGGGCGGTCAGTTCGCCGTCTGGGAGCCGGGCACGAACAAGGGCCTGGAGCTGGTGGACCAGCCGGGCTCGCTGTCGTGGACCGAGCTGTACACGACCGACGCCGCGGGCGCGCGGGAGTTCTACGGCACTCTCTTCGGCTGGCAGTTCAGCGACATGCCGCTGCCGGGCGACGCGGGCACCTACACCCTGATCACCCCCTCGGGACTCCCCGAGGACCGGATGCACGGCGGGCTCATGCAGCTCCGCAAGGAGGACCTGACGCTGACGGGCGGACGGCCCTCCTGGCACCCGGTCTTCGCCGTCGACGACTGTGACGCCGCGGTGGCCCAGGTCACCGAGAGCGGCGGCAGCGTGCAGATGGGCCCGGAGGACATGGAGGGCGTCGGCCGGCTCGCCGTCTGCCTCGACCCGGCGAACGCGGACTTCGTGGTGCTCACCCCGTCCGAGAGCTGAGCCGGGCCCACTCGGGCCGGGCGCACCGGCCGCCTCCCCGCAGCTCCGCCTCGACACGGCTTCGAGAGCCCGCGGCCCCCGACCGACACCCGAACCCCTCTTGCATATGATTCGCAAATGCGTGAGTACAGCATCAGGGAGGCCACCGCGGCCGACATCGACGGGGCCCGGGCGGTGATGCTCGACGCCGTGTACCGCGACTTCGGCACGGGATACGTGCCGCGATGGCACGCCGACATCATCGATCCGGTGCCGTTCTACGTCGCGCCGCCCCGGCACACGCTCCTGGTGGCCGTGGACGGGAGGGACGGGACGGTCGCGGCCACGGCGGCACTGGATGCGCGCGGCCCGGAGTACCCGCCGAACCCGCACTGGCTGGCCGAGCGGTTCCCCTCGGGCGAGACGGCTCAGCTCCGGCGGGTGTACGTACGCCCCGAACACCGGCGGCGCGGGCTGGCCCGGCAACTGGTGGACGGCCTGCTGGAGTTCGCCCGGGCCGACGGCGGATACCGGTCCGTGTATCTGCACACCTATCCGCGGTCCCCCGGCGCGATGGACCTGTGGC
The DNA here is from genome assembly GCF_040613555.1 of Streptomyces sp. NPDC006265. Lineage (NCBI taxonomy): Bacteria > Bacillati > Actinomycetota > Actinomycetes > Kitasatosporales > Streptomycetaceae > Streptomyces > Streptomyces sp. NPDC006265. Next base: position 1,634 of record NZ_JBEXSH010000585.1, on the reverse strand, counting down.
GGGCGCTGGGCAAGGTGATCTGCGACGAGCGGGAGGAGGTGCCCGGCGGGGACAGCGGCGTCGTGCACTTCGAGATACCGCTCGCTTAACGAAAATGGTATTCATATACATTATGAGAACTCCCCGCCGGCTCATAGCCGGGCTGTTCGTGCTGCCCTTGGTCTCCGGTTGTTTCGCTTCCTCCGGCGACGACGCCTCGGCCGACTCCGACTCGGGCGACGGCGCCCGGCTGCGTGTCGCCCTGCCCTTCGCCCCGACCGAGAACTACTCGCCGTACGGCCAGGACGCGATGCTCCTGTCCCGGCTCGGTGTCACCGAGGGGCTGACCAAGCTGGACGCGAACGGCACGGCGGTCCCCGCGCTGGCCGAGTCGTGGCGCAGTGAGAACGGCGGCCGGAGCTGGGTGTTCACCCTGCGGGACGCGAGGTTCCAGGACGGCGGCGCCGTCACCGCCAAGGCCGTCGCCGGCGCCCTCACGGCCGCCGGGAAGGCCGACCCGGCGCCGTCCGCGCTCTCCGGTGTGAAGCTGACCGCCGCGGCCGAGGACGACAAGCGGGTCCGGGTCAGCACGGCCGAGGCCGACCCCGTCCTGCCGTTGCGGCTGTCGAATCCGTCCCTCGCGGTGTTCGCGCCGAAGGCGTACGACAGGAAGGGCACGGTGAACGTCGTCGGCACCGCCACCGGCCCCTTCGCACTCACCAAGGTCGACGGTGACACCGCGGCCACGCTGAACCGTTTCGACGACTACTGGGGCGGTCGGGCCCAGGCGTCCGGCGTCACCGCCCGGTTCGTCTCCGACGGCACCGCCCGCGCCAACGCCCTGCGCACCGGCGAGGCCGACATCGCCGAGTCCCTGCCCGTCGCCCAGGTCGCCTCCCTGGACAAGGACGACGTCCACGAGGTCGACACCGCCCGCAACACCAGCCTGTACCTCAACACCAGGTCCGGCGCCTTCACCGACGCGGGACTGAGGGCGGCCGCACGCGAGGCGATCGACACCTCGGTCATCGCCAAGGGCGCGTACGAGGGGTACGCCGTGCCCGCACAGGGCCTGTTCGGCCCGGCCCTGACCTGGGCCGCCGGCAAGCGCGTCGAACCGGCCGGGCGGGCGCGGGCCACCGGCCCCGACGGCGAGCGCATCACCCTCGCCACCTACAGCGACCGGCCCGAGCTGCCGGAGACCGCCCAGGTCCTCCAACAGCAGCTGCAGAAGGCGGGGTTCGAGGTGAAGCTGGAAGTGCGCACGTACTCGCGCCTGGAAGGCGACCTGCTGGGCGGCAAGTTCGACGCCGCGGTCTTCTCCCGCAACATGATGCTGGACACCGGCGACCCGGTCACCGTCCTCTCGAGCGACTACACCTGCGACGGCTCCAACAACCTGTCGTTCCTGTGCGACAGGAACGTGGACAAGCTGGTCGCCGCCGCCCAGGCCGAGTCCGACACCGCCGAGCGGCAGGACGCCGCCATGAAGGCGGAGGCGGCCGTCCTCGGCACCGACTCGGTGGTCCCGCTGGTGCATCTGAAGCTCGTCGCGGGCATCGCGACGTCCGTCCAGGGCGCGCTGCCCGATCCGTACGAGCGCACCCTCATAGGGACGGGGACCCGACGCTGAACAGCTCGAACATGCCCTGGCC
>NZ_JBEXSH010000584.1:0-5770 GCF_040613555.1 Streptomyces sp. NPDC006265 | reverse complement strand
GCACTCCACGCACTTCCGGCCCGGGCTCGCGCCCCTGGACTGGGTCCCCATCGGCCACCCGGACCAGAAGGGCGGCCGGACGGGCCCACCGGCGGTCGCCGTCGACGGCGCGGGGCGCGGCTACGTCTTCGTCCGGAACGGGGGCGGCGGGGTGAGCCTGCGCAACCAGAAGGTCAAGGGCGGCTGGGGCGGCTGGCTGGACCTCGGAGGGCATGACGTCGAGGGAGAGTTGGCCGCCGTGACGGGGGAGTCCGGGTTCGTGGAGCTGTACGCCTGCGTGCCCGGCGGGATCCTGCGCTGGCGCCAGGAGGGGGACGGGAAGAAGCCGGTGCAAGCCGAAGGCGTCGATGTCCCCGTCCGTCCGGGGACCCTGCGCGCGCTGGCCACGTCCGCCGAGCACACCACCCTCTTCTTCACGAACCCTTCCGGAGACCTGTGCGCCTGGCGTCCCGGTGAGAAACCGGTGACCCTGCTGGCGTCGGCCGGGCCAGGGGCGGTCTCCGCCGTGCGATGTGTCATCGAGGGGCACGACTGCACCGTGCTCGCGCAGCGGTCGGTGAGCGGCCGGGTCGCCTTCGCCGCGTATCCGACCGAACAGGAGTCGGCCGGTGCCTGGTGGACCGAGTCCGGGCCCCAGCTGCCCGCCGACGCCATGGTGTCGGCGGCGCTCGACGAGCACGACGAGGTCCTCGCCGCCTCTCTCTCGCCGTCGACCGGGACCGTGCTGCTCACCCGCCGCAAGGACGAGCCGGGGCTCGCGCTGGAGGCCTGGCGGGAGATCTGACCGCCTCCAAGAAGCGGAACTGATCCCTTCATCTTGAGGCTCTTGACGCACCAGACACATGAGGACGATCCGCCCGGCCACGTTCGAGCAGCCGACGACGGCGTTGACACAGTTGAAGGCGTACGAGGAGGCGCCCGCCGCGCCGTCGGCCGTGAACCAGTACCGGAGCGTCACGTCCTTCAACGGCACTGCCTTGTCCGTGCCGTTGAAGATTTCGAACGACGGCTTGGCCGCGGTGGCCGTCGCCGGGGTGTCGGTCCGGCAGCGGATCTTCAGCTCGGGCGGATCCGGGTTGGCCGCCTTCCACACGGGATACAGCGCCGTGCCGCCTGCGGCGACCACCGCCACCAGGAGCAGGTGCCTGACCTGGGCCAGACCCGGCGTCGGGGTGTTCGGCGACGACACGCCACGCAAGGACTCCTTCGAGGACACCCGGCGGTCTGGGGTGGAGACCGTCAGGGTCAGGTAAAAATGGTCGGATTGTGTGAGGGTCCTATCTGTGGCGGCATGCAGAAAGGGGGGCGGGTGCACGGATTGTTACCGTACGCCCCACCCCCCCCTCAGGGGTAACGCGTTACGCGGGGACGCTCGCGACGCCCTGCGCGAGGAACCGCTTGCCGTTCACGCGCTCGGAGACACCCTCGCGGTCCAGGTACGGCGTGATGCCGCCCAGGTGGAAGGGCCAGCCGGCGCCCGTGATGAGGCAGAGGTCGATGTCCTGCGCCTCGGCGACGACGCCCTCGTCGAGCATGATGCCGATCTCCTGCGCCACCGCGTCGAGCACGCGGTCGCGGACCTGCTCCTCCGTCAGGACGCTGTCGCCCTGCTTCAGCAGCGCGGCGACCTCGGGGTCGAGCTCCGGCTTGCCGCTGTCGTAGACGTAGAAGCCGCGCTTGCCCGCCTCGACGACCGCCTTGAGGTTCGGGGAGACCGTGAAGCGGTCCGGGAACGCCCTGTTGAGCGTCTCGGAGACGTGCAGGCCGATCGCCGGGCCGACCAGCTCCAGCAGGACCAGCGGCGACATCGGCAGACCGAGCGGCTCGACGCCCTTCTCGGCAACCTCGACGGGGGTGCCCTCGTCGATGATGTTCTGGATCTCGCCCATGAAGCGGGTCAGGATACGGTTCACGACGAACGCCGGGGCGTCCTTGGTGAGGACCGCGGTCTTCTTCAGCTTCTTGGCGACGCCGAACGCCGTGGCGAGGGAGGCGTCGTCGGTCTTCTCGCCGCGGACGATCTCCAGCAGCGGCAGGACGGCGACCGGGTTGAAGAAGTGGAAGCCCACGACCCGCTCGGGGTGCTTCAGCTTCGACGCCATCTCCGACACCGACAGCGAGGAGGTGTTGGTGGCGAGGATCGCGTGCGCGGGGGCGACCGCCTCGACCTCCGCGAACACCTGCTGCTTGACGCCGATCTCCTCGAACACGGCCTCGATGACGAAGTCCGCGTCCGCGAAGCCCTCGGCCTTGTCCAGCACACCGGACACCAGCGCCTTGAGGCGGTTGGCCTTGTCCTGGTTGATGCGGCCCTTGCCGAGCAGCTTGTCGATCTCGGCGTGGACGTAGCCCACACCCTTGTCGACGCGCTCCTGGTCGATGTCGGTCAGCACGACCGGCACCTCGAGGCGGCGCAGGAACAGCAGCGCGAGCTGGCTGGCCATCAGACCGGCGCCGACGACACCGACCTTGGTGACCGGGCGGGCCAGGGACTTGTCAGGGGCGCCGGCCGGGCGCTTGCCGCGCTTCTGCACCAGGTTGAAGGCGTAGATGCCGGAGCGCAGTTCGCCGCCCATGATGAGGTCGGCGAGCGCCTTGTCCTCGGCGTCGTAGCCCTGCTGGAGGTCGCCGTTCTTGGCGGCGGCGATGATGTCCAGGGCGCGGTAGGCGGCCGGGGCCGCGCCGTGCACCTTGGAGTCCGCGATGAAGCGGCCCTTGGCGACGGCCTGGTCCCAGGCCTCGCCGCGGTCGATCACCGGACGCTCGATCTCCAGCTCGCCCTTGAGGACGGAAGCGGTCCAGATCAGCGACTGCTCCAGGAAGTCCGCGCCCTCGAAGATCGCGTCGGCGATCCCGAGCTCGTAGACCTGCTTGCCCTTGAGCTGCTTGTTCTGGTTGAGGCTGTTCTCGATGATCACCGAGACGGCCTTCTCGGGGCCGATCAGGTTCGGCAGCAGGGCGCAGCCGCCCCAGCCCGGGACCAGACCGAGGAAGACCTCGGGCAGGGAGAACGCAGGGAGGGCCGCGGAGACGGTCCGGTAGGTGCAGTGCAGACCGACCTCGACACCGCCGCCCATCGCGGCGCCGTTGTAGTAGGCGAAGGTCGGCACGGCCAGCTTGGACAGCCGCTTGAAGACCTCGTGGCCGCCCTTGCCGATGGCGAGGGCGTGCTCGTACTCCTTGAGGATCTCCACGCCCTTGAGGTCGGCGCCGACCGCGAAGATGAACGGCTTGCCGGTGAGGCCGACGCCGACGATCTCGCCGTCCGCCGCCTCCTTCTCGACCTGGTCGATCGCGGCGTTGAGGTTCGCCAGCGAGGCCGGGCCGAAGGTGGTCGGCTTGGTGTGGTCGTGGCCGTTGTCCAGGGTGATCAGGGCGAAGCGCCCGGCACCGAGGGGGAGGTCGAAGTGGCGTACGTGCGCACTCGTGACGACCTCGTCCGGGAACAGCTCGGAAGCCTGCTTGAGAAGCTCGGCGGTGGTGCTCACTTGTCCCCCTCGAAGTGCGGGTTCTCCCAGATGACCGTCGCGCCCATGCCGAAGCCGACGCACATGGTGGTCAGGCCGTAGCGGACGTGCGGCTGCTCCTCGAACTGGCGGGCCAGCTGCGTCATCAGGCGGACGCCGGAGGAGGCCAGCGGGTGGCCGAAGGCGATGGCGCCGCCGTACTGGTTGACGCGCGCGTCGTCGTCGGCGATGCCGTAGTGGTCCAGGAAGGCCAGGACCTGGACGGCGAAGGCCTCGTTGATCTCGAACAGGCCGATGTCGGAGATCGACAGGCCCGCCTGGGCCAGCGCCTTCTCCGTCGCCGGGATTGGGCCGTAGCCCATGACCTCCGGCTCCACGCCCACGAAGGAGTAGGACACCAGGCGCATCTTCACGGGGAGGTCGTGCTCCCGCGCGAAGTCCTCGGAGGCGATGAGCGAGGCGGTGGCGCCGTCGTTCAGACCGGCCGCATTACCGGCGGTGACCCGGCCGTGCACTCGGAACGGGGTCTTCAGGCCGGCGAGGTTCTCCAGGGTCGTGCCAGGGCGCATCGGCTCGTCGGCGGTGACCAGGCCCCAGCCCGTCTCACCGGCCTCGGGGGAGGTGCGGCGTACCGAGATCGGTACCAGGTCGGCCTGGATCTTGCCGTTGGCGTACGCCTTGGCGGCCTTCTCCTGGGAGCGCACGGCGTACTCGTCCGCGCGCCGCTTGGTGATCTGCGGGTAGCGGTCGTGCAGGTTCTCCGCGGTCATGCCCATGAACAGGGCCGACTCGTCGACCAGCTTCTCGGAGACGAACCGCGGGTTCGGGTCCACGCCCTCGCCCATGGGGTGGCGGCCCATGTGCTCGACACCGCCCGCGATGGCGATGTCGTAGGCGCCGAACGCGACGGAACCGGCGACCGAGGTGACGGCGGTCAGGGCGCCGGCGCACATGCGGTCGATGGAGTAGCCCGGCACGGACTGCGGGAGACCCGCGAGGATCCCGGCGGTGCGGCCGATGGTCAGGCCCTGGTCACCGATCTGCGTGGTCGCGGCGATGGCGACCTCGTCGATCTTCTTCGGGTCGAGTCCGGGGTTGCGGCGCAGCAGCTCCCGGATCGCCTTCACGACGAGGTCGTCGGCACGGGTCTCGTGGTAGATGCCCTTCGGGCCCGCCTTGCCGAACGGGGTGCGGACGCCGTCGACGAAGACGACGTCCCTGACGGTACGAGGCACGATGGCTCTCCTCCAGGGTCAGGATCTGCATTGCTGCTGCGATGCGCTGAGCGCGCGCTCAGGCCCCATGCTACTTATGAGTAACGTGGCTGCACAGTCCTGACGGGGGGAGCGGTGAAGGTCACACGTCCGCCGCCCGGAGAGTGCCCACGCAGTCGGATGCCGGGTGCGGGAGTGATCCCACGATTCGCCTGATGGCAGAGCCCCTCCCCTGCCACACTGAGTGACTGGGCCATCACAGCGCCTGCGCCGGGTCGAGGGGAGCGGGACGAGCGGTGGGTGACCAGCCTGCTCCCGCGGTGGACATCGCACCTCTGTTGGGTGCGATGCCCCCGCTCAAGGAGCGCGAGGAGATCAGACGTGGCCTGCTGTCGCCCGGTCAGCCCGTGTTCGCCTACGTCCGGGAGCGCGTAGCCGCCGAGGACGTCGCGACCTTGCGCGTGCTGCGGGACGAGGACCGGCCCCTGCACCGGCTGCTGACACCGAGGGCGGCCGCGGCGTCGAGCGTCCGATCGCTGGTCGGACACCCGCCCTATCTGAAGGAGGAGCCGGCCGCGGCCCAGTCGCTCCGGGCCGCGGCGGCCATGGGGCTGGCGCTCGTCGGAGACGCCGGACAGAGCGCCGGGGAGCTGGCCGCCGGGCTGCTGTGGCTGCGCCGCAACCACGCCCACCCGGGCCACGAACACGTCGCGGCGCTCGCCCTCGGGGCCGCGACCGAAGCCGGTCATGCCACCCGGCTGCGCCGCCTGACGGACGCCGTGCCCGAGGCCGACCGGGACCTGGCCCTGCCCGCGCTGACCTGGCTGCTCGCCCTCGACGGCGCCCTCCCCGAGGCCCGTACGGTGGCCACGGCGACCGTTCTGTTCGACGACGGACGCGGCGGTGTGCGGGGGACCCTCACCGCGGCCGTGCTGCCGGAGGGCCCGCCCGCACTGCTGCCCGACCCCCGCATCATGTCGGGTTTCCGCGGCGACGAGGGGTTCCGTACGATATCCCGACCGCCGTCCGGGTGACCCCCTGCGGGAAGCGATGCCCAGGTCGGTGCCGCAATACGCCTCTTTACGCCTT
>NZ_JBEXSH010000583.1:0-5774 GCF_040613555.1 Streptomyces sp. NPDC006265 | reverse complement strand
TCGTTCTGCTCCGACGGCGATGAGGATGGCCACGATGGCGCCGCCGAGGAGCATGAGGGGTACGGCGAGGGCCATCGAGGTGCCGTCGGGCAGGACCGGATCGTCGGCGGTCTGATCGCCGAGCTCCAGGACGCGCTGATCGGCCTCGCCGAGGCTCACCCGGACGTGGCCATGCCCGGCCGCACCCACCTCCAGCACGCCCAGCCCGTCCTCTTCGCCCATCACGTCCTGGCGCACGTCCAGTCCCTCTCCCGGGACGCGGAGCGGCTGCGCCAGTGGGACGCGCGCACGGCGGTCTCGCCTTACGGCTCGGGCGCCCTGGCGGGCTCCTCCCTCGGGCTCGACCCGGAGGCGGTGGCGAAGGACCTCGGCTTCGAACACGGCTCGGCCGGCAACTCCATCGACGGCACGGCCTCCCGGGACTTCGTCGCCGAGTTCGCCTTCATCACGGCGATGATCGGGGTCAACCTCTCCCGGATCGCCGAGGAGGTCATCATCTGGAACACGAAGGAGTTCTCCTTCGTGACCCTGCACGACGCGTTCTCCACGGGCTCGTCGATCATGCCGCAGAAGAAGAACCCGGACATCGCCGAGCTGGCCCGGGGCAAGTCGGGCCGCCTCATCGGCAACCTGACGGGCCTGATGGCCACGCTCAAGGCTCTCCCGCTCGCGTACAACCGCGACCTCCAGGAGGACAAGGAACCGGTCTTCGACTCCATCGACCAGCTGGAGGTCCTGCTCCCGGCCTTCACCGGCATGATGGCCACCCTCACCGTCCACCGCGAGCGCATGGAGGAACTGGCCCCGGCCGGCTTCTCCCTCGCCACGGACATCGCCGAGTGGCTGGTCAAGCAGGGCGTCCCGTTCCGTGTGGCCCACGAGGTCGCCGGCGAGTGTGTGAAGGTCGCCGAAGCCGAGGGCAAGGAACTGGACGGGCTGACGGACGAGCAGTTCGCCAAGATCTCCGCCCACCTGACCCCCGAGGTCCGCACGGTCCTCAACGTCCCCGGTGCCCTGGCCTCCCGCAACGGCAGGGGCGGCACGGCCCCGAGCGCGGTCGCCGTCCAGCTGGCAGAGGTGAAGGCGGACGTGGCGGCCCAGCACGAGTGGGCAGTGGCCAAGAAGCAGGCCTGAGGTCATCGCCCTCGGGGGCGCGGGGAATCGCGCGAACAGGCGAAGGCGACCCGCACGCGCCGAAACACCGTGAGTCCCGAACTCCGAGGCGCAGGTCATCGCGGGTTACGTTGAGTCGGAGCCGAACCGGAGCCGAACCGGAGCCGAACCGGAGCCGAACCGGAGCCGACCGAACGGAGCCCGCGATGCCCTTCGCCCGCCTGGCCGCAGCGACAACCCCTACCTGCCACATCGGCCTCGGCCTCGCCGCCGTAGGACGCCCCGGCTATATCAACCTCGGCCGAGACGAAGACCTCGGAGAGGACCGCAGCGTGGAAACGCTGCGTACCCGCACCCACGAGCTCCTCGACGCCGCCTATGCCCAAGGCGTCCGCTACTTCGACGCCGCCCGCTCCTACGGCCGCTCCGAGGAGTTCCTCGCCGACTGGCTCAAGGACAGGCCCGGCCTCGACGACATCGTCGTGGGCAGCAAGTGGGGCTACACCTACACCGCCGACTGGTCCACCGACGCCGAGAAGCACGAGGTCAAGGACCACACCCTCGCCGCCTACGAACGGCAGCGCGCGGAGAGCGACGCCCTGCTCGGCGACCGGCTCGACCTCTACCAGATCCACTCGGTGACCCCGGACAGCCCGGCCCTCACCGACAAGGAACTGCACGCGAAGCTCGCGGAAGCCGCCGCGCAGGGCCTCACCGTCGGCTTCTCCACCAGCGGTCCCGCCCAGGCGGACGCGATCCGTGCAGCCCTCGCCGTCACGGTGGATGGCGAACCCCTCTTCCGTACCGTGCAGTCCACATACAACGCGCTGGAGACCTCCGCCGCCCCCGCCCTCGCCGAGGCGCACGACGCCGGGCTCACCGTGATCGTCAAGGAGGGCATGGCCAACGGCCGGCTCGCCGGGCCGTACGCCCCGGACCTCGTCAAGGAGATCGCCGAGCGGACCGGGCTGGGCTGCGACGCCGTCGCACTGGCCGTGATCCTCCGGCAGCCCTGGGCCGGTGTCGTCCTCTCCGGCGCGGCCACCACCACCCAGCTCGCCTCGAACCTGCACGCGGCGGTCGTCGACCTCGGCGACGACCAGCTGACCCGCCTCGCCGCGCTGGCGGAGGAGCCGCACGCGTACTGGGAGCGGCGCGCGCAGCTGCCCTGGCACTGATCACCGCTTCTTTCGCACCAGCATGCCAGCCGTGAGTCACGCATGCCCCTGGTGAGACATTTGTGTCTCATGTGGGTTATCGTTGTCTCATGGCTGTCGATCCTGAGCACGTGTTGCGCGCCGCCGCGTCCCTGCTGGCCCGCAAATCCACCGCGACCATGGACGAGGTCGCCAAGGCCGCCGGAATCAGCCGGGCCACGCTGCACCGGCACTTCGCCGGACGTGACGCCCTCGTCCGGGCGCTGGAGGAGCTCGGCATCGCGGAGTGCGAGGCCGCCCTGGACGCGGCCCGGTTGGAGGAGGGCACCGCGAGCGAGGCCGTACGCCGGCTGGTCGGCGACATCGAGCCCGCTGCCGGGCTGCTCGCATTCCTCTACACCGAGAACCAGCTCTTCGAAGGCGAGGAGCAGAACGCCGGCTGGACCCGGATCGACGACCGCATCTCCGCCCTGTTCAGTCGCGGTCAGCTCAGCGGCGAGTTCCGCATCGACCTCACGCCCGCCTGGCTCACCGAGGCGCTGTACGGCCTGATGGCCTCCGGCGCCTGGATGGTGCACAGCGGCAAGGGCGCCCCCAAGGACTTCCAGCACATGATCGTCGAGCTGCTGCTCGGCGGCGCACTCAGGAGAGAGGAATCATGACCAGCACCCTGCAGCCGACGATGACGACGGAGGCGAAGCGCCCGGGCCGCTGGCTCGCGCTCGGCGTTCTCGTGCTCGCCGTGCTGCTGGTGGCCGTCGACGCGACCGTCCTCGGTCTCGCGACCCCCTACATCAGCGAGGACCTGAAGCCCTCCGGCACGCAGCTGCTGTGGATCGGCGACGTCTACTCGTTCGTCATCGCCGGTCTGCTCGTCTCCATGGGCAGCCTCGGCGACCGGATCGGCCGCAAGCGCATCCTGCTGATCGGTGCGACGGCGTTCGGCGTGATATCCGTGTTCAACGCCTACGCCACCACACCCGAGACGATGATCATCGCCCGGGCGCTGCTCGGTGTCGCCGGCGCGACCCTCATGCCGGCGACGCTCGCCCTGATCCGCAACCTCTTCCACGACCCGCGCGAGCGAAGTCTGGCCGTCGGCATCTGGGGCGCCACCGCCTCGGCCGGTACGGCCGTGGGCCCGATCGTCGGCGGATTCCTGCTGGAGCACTTCTGGTGGGGCTCGGTCTTCCTGATCAACCTGCCCGTGATGGTCGTCCTGGTCCTGGTCGGGATCAAGCTGCTGCCCGAGTCGCGTACCGCGAACCCCGGGCCCTGGGACCTGGTCAGCGTCGTGCTGTCGCTGGTCGGCATGATCGGCGTCGTGTACGCGATCAAGGAGGCGGCCACCCACGGCTTCGCGTGGAGCTCCCTGGCCGCGGGCCTGCTGGGCGCGGCCGCCCTGTACGGGTTCGTACGCCGTCAGCTCATGCTCCCCGCCCCGCTGCTGGACATGAGGCTGTTCCGCAACCGCGGCTTCAGCGGGGCGGTGCTGGCCGACCTGCTGACCATCCTCGGCCTGTCCGGGCTGGTGTTCTTCCTGTCCCAGTACCTGCAACTCGTCCAGGGCAGGCGCCCGTTCGAGGCCGGGCTGGCCGAACTGCCCGCGGCGATCGGAGCGGTGGTGGCCGGTCTGATCGCGGGGCGGGTGGCCCGGCGCTTCTCGGTGCGGTCCGTCGTCTCCGGCGGCCTCGCGGTGATAGGCCTCGCTCTGGCCGCACTCACGGTGCTCGATCAGTCCACGGGCTACCCGCTGCTCGGGACCGCGCTGCTGGTGGTCGGCGTGGGCGCCGGGTTCTCGTTCACCGTGACGGCGGACGTGATCCTCTCCAGCGTGCCCAAGGAGCATGCGGGCTCGGCGTCCGCCGTGTCCGAGACGGCGTACGAACTCGGTGCCGCGCTCGGCATCGCCGCGCTCGGCTCGATCGTGACCGGCGTCTACCGCGACTTCACCGGCCCCGCGGATACACCGGCCGCGGCCCACGAGTCACTGGGCGGCGCGGTCGAGGCGGCCGCGGGCATGCCGGCCCACAATGCCGCCGCGATGCTCGACGCGGCCCGCACGTCCTTCGTCGACGGCCTCGCCCTCGCAGCGGGCGTGGGCGCGGCGGTCCTGCTGGCAGCGGCGGTGGCAGCGTGGTTCCTGCTACGGGGCCAGAAGCTGGAGGGCGGCGCGACGAAGCACACGTAAGAGCCATGCCCTCAGGGGCGCGGGGCCCCACGCCGCCCTCGCCCCTGGGGTCACGCCGTCAGGGGCGCGGGGAACTGCGCGACCAGCCCCCACTCACCCGCAGCCGCCCCCGGTCCCGGCCGTCCGGGTCCGCTCGCGCCCCGGAAACCTACGCCGCTTCCTTCGCCTTGCTCGCGTACATGTCCACATACTCCTGCCCGGACAACTGCATGACCTCGGTCATCACCGAGTCGGTCACGGCCCGCAGCACATACCGGTCCCGGTCCATCCCCTCGTACCGGGAGAACTCCATCGCCTCACCGAACCGCACGGTGACCTTGCCGGGCCGGGGCAGCCCCGCCCCACCCGGCTGAAGTTTGTCCGTGCCGATCATGGCGAAGGGCACCACGGGCGCCCCCGTCATCAGGGTCAGCCGGGCGATGCCCGTCCGCCCCCGGTACAGCCGCCCGTCGGGCGAACGCGTTCCCTCCGGGTAGATGCCGAACATCCGGCCTTCCTCCAGCACCCGACGGCCGGTCATCAGCGCGGCGACACCGCCCCGCCCGCCGTCGCGGTCCACCGGGATCATGCCGACGCCGGTGAAGAACCAGGCCATCAGTCGGCCCTTGAGGCCCTTGCCGGTCACGTACTCGTCCTTGCCGATGAAGACGACCTGCCGGTCGCAGACCAGCGGCAGGATCATCGAGTCGATGAACGTCAGGTGGTTGCCGGCCAGGATGACCGGGCCGGTGCCGGGAATGTGCTCCGCACCCTCCACCTGTGGGCGGAACATCAGGCGCATGATCGGGCCGAGCACTGCCTTGATGAGCGCGAAGCGGGACAACGGGCCCTCCGGTGTCAAGGGATTCTGTATGAGTCTGTGCAGGTGAGGACGATACTCGTGGCCCCGGGCATAGCGCACATCGGGCACGGCGACTTCACCGAGGCCTTACGCACTGTTGACGCGTGTTTACCTGCGGTGGCGCGCCGCAGGCGTCGCGTAACGCGGCCGACATGATGTGACGCACATCGCCCCGGGGCTCAGCGGACGGTTCCCAGAACGGCGGCACCGAACCGAACGGACGCGAGGAACCGTCAACTCATCCTCCCTACCAGCCACTACGACATCCGACATCACCCGCGTGTTCCGCCCGGGGTCTCCCATTCGTCATGTACGCGCCCCTACGATCGGCCCGCACTGACGAGCCGAACGGCCAGGGAGGGCGCTCATGGGAACGCAGGAGTCGAACGAAGAAACGAGCGGTACCGGACGGCGGGCCCTTCTCGGTGCGGCGGTCCTCGGCACCGGCGGAGCGGTGCTCGGCATGGCCGGC
>NZ_JBEXSH010000582.1:0-5785 GCF_040613555.1 Streptomyces sp. NPDC006265 | reverse complement strand
CAAAGCATGCCTCCGGCGGGGGCGCTCAGGCTCCAGGATGGCGGGGGCGCCGTTCGCGAGTGCCGGCCGATTGGTGGCGTGCGCGGGGAGCTCCCCTCCCGTCTGCCATCGACCCCGGCAGAGCCGAGCAGACGCGGCCCATGGCGTCCAGGTCGTTCGTACTGTGGCGCGCTCCACCTGGACGCCATGAGCCACGCCCGCTCCACGGTGTGTGGGTCGACGGCAGACGGGATGGGAGCTGGGGAAGGTGGTGGGCTGAGGAGCGACCGCGAGACCTACGACTCGGTTCCCAGGAACCCGCTGACCTCCGACAGGAAAATCGCGGATGAGCCTCACGAGACCTCGGTAAGGTACATGGCGCCTAGAGAGCAGAGGTGCTACGTGTCCATTACAGAGCCAACACTTGCTGTTCAAACGGTGGAGACAGCGCTCCGTGAACTCATACGCAGAGTCTTCGGTCCGGACTGGACCACCCAGCGCGGAGCCCCGGATCTCGAGCGATTGAGAGAAAAACAAGAGGAGGATCGAAAGCGTCGCGACGGAGCGATCGTGACCGATGATCTGCTGACATACACCGAGCTTTACTCGTTGACCCAGCTCATTGAGAAGAACTGGGACAGCTTCAAGCCTGCATTTGGCGACCTTGCTCGAACTAAAGTATTCCTTGGCATACTGGCGGATTTTCGCAATCCCGTCGCTCATAGCCGCGAGCTACTTCCCTTCGAGCGGGAGCTACTTAGCGGAGCATCAGGGCAATTGCGCAACCAAGTTTCACTTTTCCTTTCGCGAGACGACGGACCTCACAGGTACTACTCTTCGATCGAATCTGTCACCGACAGCTTCGGGCACTCTGCCGGTGATTCCTATGATGCAGACCTGCACGTCCGACCAACCAGGCTCAACGTTGGCGACAGGATCGCATTTCAATGCGTGGGAATAGATCCACGCGGGCGCGAACTCACTTGGCGACTCGAAGTAGGAACCAGTTTCGACAAAATAGAAATAGCCACTGCGACCGGAGTTCCTGCGGAACTCGTATGGGAAGTCGGAGTCACCCACGTCGGCGAGAAGCGCTGGGTGAGGATTTCCGTCGAACACGACGGGGGTTTCCAGCGGAGGGGAAGTTACGACGATGAACGCTTTTACACGTATCACGTAAATCCACCGCTCGACTCCTGAACGCGGCGGGGTGGATGAACTATCGGCAGACGGCATGGCACAGTCCTCGGGCCGTGCCACTCTCGTGCCAGAACGGGCGGGGACTCACGGAGAACTGGGGTCCCCCAGGGGAAGTTCCGCCAGGCCCCGAGCAGGCTAGGAATCCGCGGTCACGCACCTGATCACCCAACCTCGCTCCTAAAGTGGTTTTCCACCCCTCTCACTGGGTCCACACCCGCTGGAACTCTTCGGCCGAGATGGTTTCCAGCGGGTCCTCTTCAGGGTCGAGCGCTTGGTCTGTAAGAAAGCCGTGCTCGTCCTCCAGGTGCTCCCAGCTGTACCGGTGGAGTTGGCCGGCCGGAGTCAGCTCGGCCTGCTTGACGGCGATCAACTCACTCCGGTCGGGTACAGCCTCGAAGTACCACAAGCCGCCGTCCTCGTCGGAGTGGCGGGAGTGGTGCCGCGAGGTGGCCCCCTCGTCAAGAGATCGGAAGTACGCCACGCTCTCCGCTTTGATGCGCTCCAGGTCAACCACAGGGGCATCGTGCCAGCGAGCGCGTGCGGTTGCACCGTTCTGACATCCACAGGTGACATCAACGGCCCCGGACGCCAGCACTCCTAGGGGGTCCTACACGCCTGACGTGGCCGGGCGGCTCCCCGACAGTGCCGAGGAGCGATCGAACTCCTAAAGCGGGTGTCGCAGGTTCGAATCCTGCCGGGGGCACAAAGAAACACCTGGTCAGAGGCCCTTCCGTCCGTCGGACGGGAGGGCCTTCTTCCTCGCAGCACACATATGGCACACATGCGGCTGCGGGCAGAGGTGGGGAGCTGTGCGAGATGCCCGCGAAGGACGAACTAGCCCGGCGCCGGTACGAGAAGCTGGTCGACCGGCTTGAGTCGCTGATGCGGGCCGCACTGAAGCCGGAGTTCGAGGGCTACTACGGGCAGCTGATCCTCGGCGCAGACGATCTTGCCGAGATGGGCGAGCTCAAGGATGTCCGGCGTGCCGCCAGGGAGGCGGGACAGCGTCTCGCCTGGAAGACAACCACGCACCTCGTCGGCGGGAGGCTCTTCGTCCTCGACGAGCGCGAGGTGCCTGAGAGGATCGAGCGGTTGGCTGGGGATGCGGCCGCTGCTGCGATGGACCGGTTCTGGGAGGAAAGCCGTCGGCCGCGACTGACCTGATCCGAGGAAGACGCAAGGGGGCACCCCACCGCATCAGCGCGGTGGGGTGCCCCCTCGGTTACGGCGCCCCGGCACGGGTTAGGCACACATCACGCGGCGTCTTCCTCCAGGGCGGCCACGGTCTCGGCGGCCTCACGGGCCTTCCGCTCCGCTTTCTCCAGCTTGGCCTTCGCCTTGGCCAGTTGCTTGGAGCGGCGCTTGTGCATCTTCTTCGAGACCTCGTCCAGGCGGTCGGGAAAGAGGTGCCCGTAGGTGTCCAGGGTCAGCGTCGCGGACTTGTGGCCCAGCATCGTCTGTACGACGTTGACGTCCGCGCCGCTGGCGATGGCGAGCGAGGCCGCCGTATGGCGGCTTGTGCGGGGTGACCTTGAGATGCCCCAGCCCGGCCTTTACGACCGCCGGCGCGAAGAACCGCTGACGGAAGTTCCGGGCCCGCAGCGGCCCGCCCTGTGGGGCGGTGAAGAGCAAGTCGTTATCTCCTCTCCCCTTGACGTGGGGCTTCAGCTCGTCAGCCAGGAACCGCGGGATCGGTACGGACCGGCGCTCGTGGTTCTTGGGGGTGTCGAGGTAGAGCTTGCCGTTGTCCTCGGCGTACGCCTCCACGATGTGGGCCCGACAGGCGTCCAGGTCGACGCGGCCCACCTTGAGCGCGGATGCCTCGCCCCAGCGCAGTCCGGTGTAGGCCAGCAGCAGGATGAACACCCGGTAGGCGCCTGACGCGTTAGCCAGCGCGTCGACCTGCATGTCGTCGAGGTACACGTGATCAGCGGGCATCGCCTTCGGCAGAGGCACGCCGACAGCCGGGTTGGCCGCCAGACGACGGGCCTTGACCGCGTAGCCGAGAACGCGACTGAGGACGACGTACGCCTTGCGGACCGACCGGGGGCTGAGCTTCCTGCCGCCGGTCGCCTCGCCGGACAGCAGATCCGCGAGCCACTCGGCGACGTCCTCAAAGTGGATTCGGTCCAGCGGGGTGGTACCCCACTTGGGAATCACGTGGACGTCGAGAACACCGCGGTAGCGAGCCCGGGTTGAGCGCTTGAGGTGGAGCTGCGCCGCCAGCCAGGACTCCGCCACCTCTGCGAATTTCACCCGCGCGGCTGCGGGATCGCGATAGGAGCCGTCGTTGAGACGCGACTCCATCCTTGTCCGCTCCGCCTCGGCGTCGACCTTGCGGGCGAAGGTCTTCATCTTCGGCCTGCCGTCGGGGTCGTACCAGCGCACGCGGTAGCGCCCCGGTGGCGTACGCCCCGCCCGCTTGGCGTCCGCCACGGCCCGTACATACGCCGCGTGCCCTATGCGGTCCTCAATCCAGACCCGCGCCAACTAGCACCCCCTCCAGTCATCACCGGACACCGACGGGAGCGGCAGGAGCAGGGTCGTGGGAGAAACACCGAGCGCGGTGGCGAGGGCGACGAGGTCGTCTACGTCGCAGCGGCGGCGGGCGCGTTCGGTGCGGCTGAGAGCGGTGTTGGCCATCGGACGGCCCAGCGCGGTGCAGCGGGCGGCGAGCTGGTGTTGGGTCAGGCCGCGCACGAGACGTAGGTACTCGATGGCGCGGGCGGCGTGGAGGCCGGCAGGGCCTATTTCTACAGGTCGGTTGGACATGACAGATAGCTGTAACTTGCGTCCGGGGGTCATGGCAAGAGTTAGCTCTTAAACTCTCCAATAGTCGTTCGGGGGCGAAGTGGTGTTCCTCTCGTCGGATTCCGGCACATCGCGAGGCGTTTCGGCCGAGGTGTCGTGTTACCTTCCCTCTCCGTTTTCGAGATGGGCGATTTAAACACACATCAGCCATGATGCCCGGCGAGTCATTCACGTCGCCCCTGACCGCCAGGTGTTACCTCTGAGCTGCGGAGGTACCGGATTCCGGCACCTCGATCGGTTGCTTCGCCGCAAAAAAATTTCGGACCCGGCCGGAGCGATTTCGGCAACCGGGGATCCACCCTTACTGTTTCCCTCTCCCCGGCCACACCGAAAGAAGTAGTGAGGAGTTTCAGAACCAACTCTGGACTTTCTCCGGGCGGTGTGGCTGCGTTGTCCAGCCCGTTGTTCAAGACCGAAAAGGAGCCCTATGCCGAAGACCGCTCCCCGTAGCACCAACGCCCCTGCCACCGCTGCGGCTGCCCAGCGTGGCCCGCTTGCCACCCCTGCAGAGGTCGCCGCCTATCTCGGGGTGCCGGTGAAGACCCTCTACCAGTGGAAGTACCGGGGCATCGGCCCCAGCGTCCACAAGGTCGGCCGTCACCTGCGCTACCGCTGGCGGGAGGTGGACGCGTGGCTGGACGCCCAGACGTCGTACGACCTCACGGCCTGACCCCGCGTCTGGCGCGGACAACGAAGCAGCCCCCGGCGCGCCAACGCCGAGGGCCGAAGACTTCCCGACTGATCGCCCATCCCTGAACGAACGAGCTGGTGAGGGGCGGGACCTTGCCCGTCCTGCCCCTCCCCGGAGAGGAACGCCTATGGAGGACTCTACGTCCCCCAGCACCACCAACACCTCCCCCACCGCCTGGCCCACTCCCGCCGTCCCCGGCGAGGGCATCCCCTGGCGCCGCCAGGATCAGCAGGACACGCGGTCCCCCGCGTCAGGGACCGCCGAACACCCGGCGGAGGCGGAAGCACAAGGGGACCGTCCCCAGCCGCCTGCCAATGCCGTTGTTGGGGACCGTCCCCACGAAGTGCCCAGTACTCGTTCCCCGCACGTCCCGGTCCCCGTATCGGCATCCAGTGCAAACTCGCAGGTCAGCGGCGAGAAAACGGGGACCGGTCCCCAAGAGACTGCAGTTGCACCAGGGGACCGCAACGGGGACCGTGATCACGGTCCCCGCCAGTCGATGGGGACCGACAGCCCCGTGGCGGGAACCGCCCAGCGGGAGGGGGCTGGTCCCGTCGACGCCCGGGGACCGGATCACGGGACCGGCTCCCGGCCTCCTCGGGGAGCGGCAGACCCTGGGGAACGGGGTTCCGGTGAGGGTGCGGAACTGCTGGATGAGTTGCGGTCGGCGATCGGCAAGTACGTCGTACTGCCCAGTGACGAAGCGCTGACAGCGGTCACCCTGTGGGTGGCGGCCACGCACATCCAGACCGCGTTGCAGCACGCGCCGCGCCTGGCGGTCGTCGGCCCGACGAAGGGCTGCGGCAAGTCCCGGGTGCTGGACGTGCTCCACGAGACCGTCCACCAGCCGATCATGACGGTGAACATGTCCACGGCGGTGCTCTTCCGCGTCATCGGCAAGAACCCGCGCACGATCCTGGTGGACGAGGCCGACACCATCTTCAGCAAGGCCGGCGAGAACGAAGAACTGCGCGGCTGCTGAACGCCGGACACCAGCGCAACCGGCCCGTGAACCGCCCCGGCTCAAATAGAGACTCGGTTTCATGAAAGGATCGAGTCATGGCACGACCTTCCCGTTACCCGCTTGAGCTCCGCCGTCGTGCG
>NZ_JBEXSH010000581.1:0-5788 GCF_040613555.1 Streptomyces sp. NPDC006265 | reverse complement strand
CCGGCGGGGTGGGGGGGCGGCCCCCGCCGCCACCGGTGCGGACGTCCGCACCGCGGCCAGCACCGCCGCCGCGAACGGCAGTGACTCGTGCACGGGCCCGTAGCCGAGCCCGAACACCACCGCCGCGGGATCCTGGTCGGCCTGAGCCCCCGACGCTTCCGCATCCCGGCGCAAAAGCCGCAAATGCCCTTCGAACACCTCCGGTGACCGCCACTCGACCCCGTTCAGGTCCCCGACGGAGAAACTCTGGTCGCCGGCCTTCCACTTCGCCGACGACGCCCCCGTCCAGAACCACCGGAAGTTCACGGTGCGTCCGTCGAAGGTCGCCTTGCCGTCGTACGCCTTGAACGACAACGGCCCCTCGGGCGGCTCCACGAGGAACCGGTCCACGGGTCCGGACTCTGTCAGCAGCGTCCGCAGTTCGTCGGCGTAGTACTCCGCCAGGACCTCCCGGTCGGCGGGCAGCACCAGCCGGTAGGGGTCGCCGCTCTCCTTCAGCTGCCCGGCCGCGGCCTCCATCAAGGGGTCCGCCCCGGGGCGCGGTTCCACGCGCAGGACGACCGTGCCGCGTTTCCCGCGGGTCAGCGTCACCCCGGCGATCGCCTCCAGGGGCACACGGCGTTCCCCGAGGGCCTGGAAGAGCTTGGGTGTTCGAATCCCCCGTTCGTAGCGGATGAGCACGGAGTCGGACTCGAACTCCCAGGCGGCATGAAATCCGGCCAGTACGTCACCCATGCGGCTCATCGTATGCGGCACGCGCTCCTCCGTCCCCCTCCCGAGCACACCGCAATTCCTTCGCCGCTACGCGCGTCAGGCCGCCGCCGTGCCGGACAAACCGGTACGGCAGACGCCGTCTTCGTGCGCGCAGTGCACCGAGCGGTATGCGCCAACGCCGATCTCTGCGAAATTGAACAGACTTGCCGTGCCCGGCTCGAAGTAGCCCGCGTGGCCCTTCGCACCCGCGGCCGACAGCACCCGCGCCCCGAACCCGGCGGACACCGGATCGGCACCGTGACCCAGCCCGCCGACCTCCAGGTAGGGCACGTCCTGGATCCAGTCGTCGGAGTCCCGCATCGCCCACACCCGGGCGTCGATGTGCAGCTGGGCTGCGTTCTCGACGCGCATGCCGGGGCTGCCCGCCACCGCGATGTCTGACACCCGGCCCGGCAGCGAGTGCGCGGCGACGCCGCACACCACGGAGCCGTAGCTGTGGCAGAACAGCGAGACCGGCGAGCTGCCCGGCAGGGCCCGCACGAGCGCGTTCAGCCGTACGGCACCCTCCTTGGCGCGCATCGCCGTGGCCGAGTCGATGCCGAGTCCGCTGGGCGCCGTGTAGTCGGCCCAGGCGATCACGGCCGTACGGGTCGAGGGGCTCACCTTCCGCTCGGCCCCGTACAGGGACTTGGCCATGCCGACGGGCGCGGAGTACTTGCGGTCGGTGCGCTGGAAGGTGAGCAGGTCGGTGTCGACGCCAGGGACGACGACCGAGACCCGCTCCGCTCTGCGCAGGTTGCCGAACACCTCCGCCACCCGGCCCGAGCCCTCCGGATCGAAGGCCAGGATGTGACGGCCCGGCTCCATGAGGTCCTCGAAGCGGTGCATCCTGCGGCCCGCCTCGTGCTGCCCGGCCGGGGTGAGACGCTTGTCGTGCATGCGTTCCCGCTCGACCTTGCGCGCCTTGGCGAGCGCGAGGTGGTTGGCGCGGTAGCGCACCTCGACCGGCGCGCCGTTCATGTTGCCCACCGCGAGCGAGTACTTGCGGATCAGCGTCGAACGGTCCTGCTCGGTGAGCGAGGTGAAGAAGCGGGCCAGCTCCGTCGGCTCGGACTGCGGGTCCGGCAGCCGGTGCCCGCCGATCCGGCCGTGCTCCCAGGCGGAGAGCGAGGCGTGGAGCGGCGTGGCGCCCCGCTGGTTGCGCAGGGCCGTCCAGCCGGTGGTCGCCAGCATCACGAACACGACGGCCAGAGCGAGCAGTGCGCGCCAGACGTTCAGTTGCGGGGAGGTGTCGAAGGAAGTCACTGAAAGGACACACTAGGAGAACGAGAGGGTCTCGCGTTAACCAAGTGACCGGGATCACGTTTCGGTGGAGGGGTTAAGGGGACTGCTCCGCACGCCAGTTCCCGGCCAGTGCGGGACCCACCTGATCCAGGTATGTCGTGGTGAGTTCGCGCATTCCGTCGAGGGTGACGTCGTCCCCCGCGGACCACAACCGTTCGGTGACGCGAATCACCCCGCCGAAGAGGGCCACGACGATCCTCGGCCGGGGGTCCGCGTCCACGTCGAGCTCCTCGCGCTCGGCGATGATGCCCGCGAGCTGCTCCTCCAGCTCCGCCGACCGCCGCAGATGGGCGGCGAGCAGTGCGGGCGTCGACTCGATCACCCGGTAGACGCGCATGTGGAGGTCGATCGGCACGAGCTCCTCGATGGCCTCGCTGATCGCGTCCCAGCTCTCCAGTACGGCCCGGCGCAGCGCCTCCAGCGGTACTTCGCCGGGCGGGCGCGTGCGCAGGGCCTCGACGACGAGGGTCTCCGCCAGGCGCGGTACGAAGAACGCCGTCTCCTCCTTGCCGGCGAAGTAGCGGAAGAAGGTGCGCTGCGAGACGTCCACGGCGGCGGCGATGTCGTCGACGGTCGTCTCCTCGTACCCGCGCGTGGCGAACAGTTCCAGCGCGGCCCGCAGCAGTGCGTCCCGGGTGCGCCGTTTCTTGCGCTCGCGCAGGTTCAAGACATGCCTCTCGTCCGAAGTGTTCTCCCAGTTCAGGCTATACGGGGATGTCGTGTCAGTTGCCGACTAGTGATTTGGTTTGTCAATTGTCAGCGACTGTCATTAGCCTCGCGGTATGACTAGTCAGACCACCATCGACACGACGGGGTCGGGGGGCAAGGCGCCGGCGTCGCCGTCGGACGCGGCGCCGGGCAAGGGGCTGCGAGGGCATCCCTGGCTCACCCTCATCACCGTCGCTGTGGGGGTCATGATGGTGGCCCTCGACGGCACCATCGTGGCCATAGCCAACCCGGCCATCCAGAAGGACCTCGGCGCCACCTTCGCCGAGGTTCAGTGGATCACCAACGGATACTTCCTCGCCCTCGCGGTCTCCCTGATCACCGCGGGTAAGCTCGGCGACCGCTTCGGCCACCGCCAGACCTTCCTCATCGGCGTCGTCGGCTTCGCCGCCGCCTCGGGCGCGATCGGCTTGTCCGACAGCATCGCGTTCGTCGTCGTCTTCCGCGTCCTGCAGGGCCTGTTCGGCGCGCTGCTGATGCCGGCCGCGCTCGGCCTGCTGCGGGCCACCTTCCCGGCCGAGAAGCTGAACATGGCGATCGGCATCTGGGGCATGGTCATCGGCGCGTCCACCGCGGGCGGCCCGATCCTCGGCGGTGTGCTCGTCGAGCACGTCAACTGGCAGTCGGTGTTCTTCATCAACGTGCCGGTCGGTGTCCTCGCCGTCGTCCTCGGCGTGCTGATCCTGCTCGACCACCGTGCCGAGAACGCCCCGCGCTCCTTCGACCTGCTGGGCATCGCCCTGCTGTCGACCGCCGTGTTCTGCCTGGTGTGGGCGCTCATCAAGGCCCCGCCGTCCGAGTGGGGCTGGGGCGACGTCAAGACGCTGTCGTTCCTCGGCGCCTCGGTGCTGTGCTTCGCCCTCTTCGCCTTCTGGGAGACGAAGGTGAAGGAGCCGCTGATCCCGCTCGCGCTGTTCCGCTCCGTGGCGCTGTCCGCCGGTGTCGTGCTGATGGTGCTGATGGCCATCGCGTTCATGGGCGGCCTGTTCTTCGTGACGTTCTACCTCCAGAACGTGCACGGCATGAGCCCGATCGACGCGGGTCTGCACCTGCTGCCGCTCACCGGCATGATGATCGTCGGCTCGCCGCTCGCCGGCGCGATGATCACCAAGCTCGGCCCCCGGGTCCCGCTCGCGGGCGGCATGGCGCTCACCGCGATCGCCATGTACGGGATGTCGACGCTGGAGACGGACACCGGCAGCGGCATCATGTCGCTCTGGTTCGCCCTGCTGGGCCTCGGTCTCGCGCCGGTCATGGTCGGTGCGACCGAAGTCATCGTCGGCAACGCCCCGATGGAGCTCTCCGGCGTCGCGGGCGGTCTCCAGCAGGCCGCGATGCAGATCGGCGGCAGCCTCGGTACGGCCGTGCTGGGCGCCGTCATGGCCTCCAAGGTCAACAGCGACCTCGCCGGCAACTGGGCGAAGGCGGGCCTCCCGCCGCTCACCCCGGAGCAGGAGCACCAGGCCTCCGAGGCGGTCCAGGTCGGTGTCCCGCCGGTGGCGCCGGGCACGCCGGACGCCATCGCCGCGAAGATCACGGGCGTCGCGCACGACACGTTCATCTCGGGCATGAGCGCGGCCTCGCTCGTCGCGGCCGGGGTCGCCGTGGTGGCGGTGCTGGTCGCGTTCCTCACCAAGCGCGGTGAGAACGCGGAAGCCGGCGCGGGCGCGGCGCACATCTGACCGTCCCCGGCGGCCCGTTCGCCTATCAGGGTGAACGGAAACGCGGAACCCTCCCCTTCGGCACGTACCGCAGGTCACATTGGGTCAAGTCCTCCGCAGGGCATGGAGGGTGGACGCTGCGGCGCGCTGCCGGAGGGGGGCAGCGCGCAGGCAGCGGGATTAACGCGCACGGACGGGGTACTCGCCATCTCGTACCCGAAAAGAACCCCAACCGATCGAGGGTTTACGGGAGTTGATGATGGCGAGCTTCGGACACGGTGCGCGCAGGCACCCCCGCTCACGTGGCCGGACGTGGTCACGGACCGGGACGGATCGCGCGACGCTCGGACTCATCGGAGTCATCTGCGCTGTTGCAGGCTTCTTCGTGCTGGGGATCGTGCTCGGTCCCGCCGCGATGGTCTGCGGCTGGCTCGCCATGGGCCGCGCGTGGTCGGGCTCCCGCCCCACCGCGGCTGTCGTCGCCCTGGTCCTGGGCGCCATCGACACGCTCCTGGCCATCATCTGGCTGTCCGGAGCGGCCACACCCGGCATGGGCATGATCTGACCCGAGTGCGGCGAGGGAAGGGCCTCCGGCGATGCGACCGGGGGCCCACCTTCGTGTCCCGCGCTACTCGGCCGGCGTCCCCTTGAGCGCCGCCAACTCCCCGCGCAGCGCCCGCACCTCGTCGGTCAGCTCCCGGATCGCCTCGGTCTGCCGCCGCTCCTCGACGTCGTCCTTCTCGAACCGTGCGATGAACCAGGCGGCGATGTTCGCCGTGACCACACCGAGCAGCGCGATGCCGGACAGCATCAGGCCGACCGCGAGCATCCGCCCCAGACCGGTGGTCGGTGCCATGTCCCCGTACCCCACGGTGGTCATCGTGGTGAACGCCCACCAGACCGCGTCCCCGAGGGTGTGGATGGAGGCACCGGGCTCGTCCCGTTCCACCTCCAGCACGGCCAGCGCACCGAAGACGAGCAGTCCCAGGCACGATCCCGCCACGTACGTGGTGACCCGTACCTGCGACGCCATCCGCGCCCGCTGCCCGGCGAGGAAGAGCATCGACACCAGCTTCAGCAGCCGCAGCGGCTGGGCCAGCGGCAACACCACGGCCAGCAGCGCCAGCGGATTGCCACGCACGAACCGCAGCCGGTCCTCGGCCAGCCACAGGCGGACCAGATAGTCGGCGGCGAAAGCGGCCCACACCGCCCAGTTGGTGGCGTGGCATGCGGTGAGGACGCCCTGCGGAGCCCTCGGGGCCACGATCGGTATGGCGTAGGCGATCGCGAACAGCACGGCCAGCGCCAGCAGCGGGCCCTGGGTGCGCCGCTCCCAACGGGCC